>NZ_PQHY01000159.1:0-2727 GCF_003385175.1 Amycolatopsis ruanii | reverse complement strand
AACCACTCCCCCTCCCGCACCCGATCCCCAGCCCACATCGGTTGCCGAGCACTGAAAGATCGGGTTCGGGAGGCTCAATCCGGGCGTAGCGAAGCCGGCGCAGTTCAGATACGCGCGTAGCGCCCTACGCCACTTCCCCCGAAGGCCGAGTGGAAATCTGCTCCGCGATCCGTTGCAACGCCTTCGCCGCCGCGGGCACGTCCCGCTGCGGGAACCGCGCCGCGGGCGCGCTCAGCGAAATCGCGGCGGGCAGGTTCGTCCCGAGCAGTGGCACGGCCACGCACCGCCCGTCGGCCTCGTTCTCGCCGTCGTCCACCGCGAAGCCCTGGGCGCGGACCTTGTCCAGCTCGGTGAGGTAGTCCTCGACGGTGACGATGGTGCGATCGGTGCGCGCCGGCATTCCGGACCGCCCGAGCAGCTCCCGCACGCGGGCCTCGGGCAGGTGGGCCGTGATCGCCTTGCCGAGCGCGGTGGAGTGCAGCGGGTCACGGTCGCCGCGCGAGGCGGCCAGCCGGACGCCGCGGCGGCTTTCGATGATGTCGATGTAGATGATGTGGTCGCTGTCCAGCAGCCCGAGGTTCGCCGTCTCGCCGAACTCGTCGCGCACGCTCTCCAGCCACGGCCGCACCCGCTCGCGCAGCAGCTCGAGGTGGCGGGACTGCATGCCGAGGAACCCCAGCCCCAGCCGGCACAGCCCGGTGACCTCGTCGCGCTCGACGTAGCGGTGGGCCTCCAGGGTCCACAGGTAGCGGTAGGCCGAGGACTTCGGCATTCCGGTGGCCTCGACCACCTCGTTGAGGGTGATCCCGTCCACGGACTCCTGCAGCAGGTTGAGGATGGCGCAGACCCGGTCGACGGCGCGCAGCGAGTAGTCGCGGTCTTCGGTGGAGGGAGGTTCGTCGGAGTTCCGGTGCGGCGACAGCGAACTCACCTCGTTTCATCAGCAGGAGTGAGCGTTTCATGTTACCGCGACCACACCGCTTCACACAGCCGTCACGCCGGAACGAACCGGAGAAAGGGGGCGGGTGACGGCCGTCTCCCGCGCCCGAGTGACGTGGAACCCGTGCCGGAATGAAACAGAACAGCCCCAGGTTGGAAGCCTTGGGACTGAACTTCAGGCTTCACCTGGGGCCGGTTTCGGTGGTGGGCGATACTGGGATCGAACCAGTGACCTCTTCGGTGTGAACGAAGCGCTCTCCCGCTGAGCTAATCGCCCCCGTCCGTACGAGAAGGAACTCTAGCGGATAGCCTGCCGGGCACTGCAAACGGGTGGTCTTTGGGCCACACGCTGCGGATACGACCCGACACGCTGCGGAGAAGCCCGAGGTGATCGAGGTCGCCCCCGCCCGTGGAGCGATCCAGGTCACGTGCCAGGCTGCGAAGCCGTGCTGTCCTGCCCGCGTTGAACCGAGCAGTATGTGTGGGTAGACGATCAGCGAGGCCGGTCCCGCAGGCCGGTACCGCGCGAGCGCGAGTGCGAGAGGTGCGCGAACCCGTCCGGGTGAAGCCCGGGGAGTTCGCGAAGCGAGACGGTGGGTTCGTGCGTCTCACACTCGAAGCTCGGCCGAGCGGGCCGTGAAGGGAGACGAAAGGTAAGACGATGCGCAACGACCACGTGACGCTCCGCTCCACAGCGGTGTTCGACCTCCTGGCGCCGCGTGCCCCGGCCGTGCCCGTGAAGGTGGAGCTGCGGTACGACACCCGCGACCCGTACGCGGTCGTGGCGGCGTTCCGGACCGGCCGCGCCGGCTGGGTCGAATGGGTGTACGCCCGCGACCTGCTCGCCGACGGCCTGCTGGCCGAGGCCGGTGACGGCGACGTCCGCATCCGCCCCTCGGTCGAGGACCCCGAGTCGGTGATGATCGAGCTGAACTCGCCGTCCGGGCACGCCGTGTTCGAGGCCTCCGCCCAGGAGCTGGCCGACTTCCTGGACCGCACCTACGACGTGGTGCTGCCGGGCAACGAGCACCTGTGGATCGACCTGGACGACGCGCTGACCCACCTGATCCCCAACGATCTTGGATAGCACCCGCGCTGGGGGCGTGGAACACCCACCCCCCTGTTTTCGCGGGTTGCCGGGTCGGATATTGTTCTCTCACACCACGACGACGGGGGCCTTCACCGGAACCCGGAGTCACGGTAGGCGGACGTAGCGCAGCTGGTAGCGCATCACCTTGCCAAGGTGAGGGTCGCGGGTTCGAATCCCGTCGTCCGCTCGGGGAGCCCACTCGGGCCCGCACGGTGGAGTGGCCGAGAGGCGAGGCAACGGCCTGCAAAGCCGTGTACACGGGTTCGAATCCCGTCTCCACCTCGCGCGATTAGCTCAGCGGGAGAGCGCTACCTTGACACGGTAGAGGTCACTGGTTCAATCCCAGTATCGCGCACTCTCCGGCTCGACGGCCCGTCGGTGATCACTCACCGGCGGGCCGTTGGTCGTTGTCCAGCCGGCCGCCACAGGGTGCGAGCGCGGACCCCGTGCAGCCATCCTGGGGGCTCGGCCGCTATCGCAGCCCGCCCGGCCACCCCGCGGCCTCGCGCCGCGGTCGCCCATCCCGCGGGGTGCACCGCGAGCCCATCGGGGTTGGCCCTCCCCTCCTGCAGCCACCCCACCCGCGGCTCGGTCGCCACGGCAACCCACTCCCGGCCACACTCCAGCCTCCCCGCCGCGACCGCCCCTCCGGGCTGCCATCGACACCACACCTCCCTTCTAGGGTCAGCCCTCCCCGC
>NZ_PQHY01000158.1:0-2854 GCF_003385175.1 Amycolatopsis ruanii | reverse complement strand
GCTGCTGGAGCGCGCCCGGCACAACGCCGAGGACGAGGTGGAGAGCCTGGAATCGCTCGGGACGTTCCCCGCGACGCGGCCGGCGCGGCGGGAGTCGGCCTACTCGGGCTGGGTGTCGATCTCGGTGGGCTGCAACAACACGTGCACGTTCTGCATCGTGCCGTCGCTGCGCGGCAAGGAACGCGACCGGCGGCCCGGCGAGGTCCTGGCCGAGGTCGAGGCGCTGGTCGCCGAGGGCGTGCTGGAAGTGACCCTGCTGGGGCAGAACGTCAACTCCTACGGCGTCGAGTTCGGCGAGCGGGACGCGTTCTCCAAGCTGCTGCGCGCGTGCGGCGGCATCGACGGGCTGGAGCGGGTCCGGTTCACCTCGCCGCACCCGGCCGCGTTCACCGACGACGTCATCGACGCGATGGCCGAAACCCCGAACGTGTGCCCGCAGCTGCACATGCCGCTGCAGTCCGGTTCGGACCGGATCCTGCGCGAGATGCGCCGGTCCTACCGGTCCAGCCGGTTCCTGTCCATTCTGGACAAGGTGCGGGACCGGATCCCGGACGCGGCCATCACCACCGACATCATCGTCGGGTTCCCCGGCGAGACCGAAGAGGACTTCCAGGCCACCCTGGACGTGGTGCGGCAGGCGCGGTTCTCCAGCGCCTTCACCTTCCAGTACTCCAAGCGCCCCGGCACCCCGGCCGCCGAGCTGCCGGACCAGCTGCCCAAGCAGGTCGTGCAGGAGCGCTACGACCGGCTGGTCGAGCTGGTCAACGAGATCGCCTGGGACGAGAACAAGAAGCTGGTCGGGCGCAAGGTCGAGCTGCTGGTCGCCGAGGGCGAGGGCCGCAAGGACACCGAGACCCGGCGGATGAGCGGGCGCGCCCGCGACGGGCGCCTGGTGCACTTCACGCCCACCGGGTCCGCGATCGACCGGTCCGTGCGGCCGGGTGACATCGTGGAGACCGTGGTCACCTACGGGGCGCCGCACCACCTCGTCGCCGACGGCGACCTGCTGTCGCACCGGCGCACCCGCGCCGGTGACAACGTGGAGGCGGGCCGCCGGCCCAAGACCGACGGGGTGAGCCTCGGGCTGCCCTCGTTCGGCCGCCCGGCGCCCCAGCCGGTGACGACGGGCGGGTGCGGGCTGTGAGTGAGAGCGACTACGACCGGCTGGGCACCGACGTCGACGAGGTCGTGACCAAGGCGTCCCGCACGGTCGAGCTGGGCCGCCGCGGGTTCGTCATCGCGGTGCTGGTGTTCGTGCTGCTGGTGGGCCAGCTGCTGCCGTGGGTCGGCCCGCACGTGGGCTGGCAGGTGCTGCTCGGGCAGAGCGGCGGCATCCCGCAGCTGTTCGCGGTCACGTCCACGGTGATCGGCGTGCTGGCCTCGGCGCTGACGCTGATGACGCGCCGCTGGTGGCTGTCGTGGGTGTGCGCGATGGGCGGCTGGTTCGCCTCCGTCGACGGGCTGCTGGCGATCTGGTCGCAGCAGTCGTCAGTCGCCAACGGCGCCACCGGCCGCGGCCCCGGCATCGGCATGGTGATCGCCCTGGTCGCGACGATCCTGCTGGCCGCCCAGTGGATGCGCACCGCCTGGTCCCGCACCTGAGTACGGTCCCGCACCTGAGTACGGTCCCGCACCTGAGTACGGTCCCGCAGCTGAGTGGAACCGCGGCGCGAGTGACCGGGCGAGGCCGCGGAACAACTGGACGTCCGGGTCGCGGTCCCCGGTGCGGGTGGCGAGCACGCTGTGGTCCCACGGCGCGTCCACGACCGGCACGCAGACCGTCCCGGGCCAGCGGTGAAGCGCGCGAACGAGCTGAGCGCCGAGCCCGCGCCACGTCCCGCGGCCACGCTCATCAGCACCTCCTGCGGCGTGACCGCGTGGTCCGGTCCGGGGCGCGGGGCCTCGCCGCCGCGGGCCTCGGTGAAGTACAGGTAGTCGGTGAAGGGCCGCGGGGTGTGCGGCGGCAGCGCGACGAACGGCAGGTCCAGGACGTCGGCGAGGTGCAGCTCGCGGGCCGCGGCCAGGTCGGAGCGGGCCGGGATGACGACGATGCGGGCCTCGGTGGTGAGGACGTCGACGGTGACGCGCTCGTCGGTGACCGCGGGGCGGACGAAGGCCACGTCGACGCGGTGCTCCAGCAGGGCGCTGGTGTGCTCGGTGAAGGTGAGCGCTTCGAGCTTGAGCTCCACGTGCGGCCGCAGGTGCCGGAACGCGGCGATGACGGCCGGGGTCAGCTCGGCCGAGCCGTGCCCCATGACGCCGACGCGCAGGGTGTCGGCCTGTTCGGTGAGGTCCGCCATGTCGGCGAGGGCGGCGTTGGCGGCGTCGACCAGGCCGCGGGCGTGCCCCAGGAAGCGGTGCCCGGCGGGGGTGAGCCGGACCGGCGACCGTTCGAACAGCGGCACCCCCAGGTCACGCTCGAGCTGCTGGATGTGGGCGGTGACGGCCGGCGGGGAGAGGAAGAGGCGCGCCGCGGCCCGGCCGAAGTGCCCTTCCTCGGCCACCGCCAGAAACGAGGCGAGGCGGCGCAGATCCACGCCTCGACGGTAAGCCCCGGAGAGGGCCCACGCCAAGGTGACCAAGCTCCTGGTGCGGCCGCGTCGCCTCCGCCTGCCGCGCTTAGCGCTTGCCGCGACCGCGTCGCGCTGCGCGCGCCGCGTTGCGTGTGGCGCGCTGCGGGTGCCGTGCCCGCTTTGCGTCTGCCGCGCTGCGCGCGCCCGCCCGCTGCGCTACGGGTGCCGGCGCGCCTCGCGCCCGCTGCGTGTGCCGCGCTGCTTCTTCGCTTCGCGCCCGCCTGCCCGCTTCCCTCTGTCGCGCTGCGCCCGCCCGCCGCGGTGCGTGATCCACCCCATCA
>NZ_PQHY01000157.1:0-2880 GCF_003385175.1 Amycolatopsis ruanii | reverse complement strand
GGGGGGGAAGAGCGCTGGGGGAAGGAACCCCCGCGGGAAGAGCCCGACGGGACGAACCCGGCCGGAAGGACCTCGCGGGCAGTGCAGGTGGAAGAACCGGCCGGGACGAGCCCGGCGGAAGAACCCGGCCGGCAGTGTGGGTGGAAGAACCGGCCGGCCCCGGGCTTCGGGCCGGAAGAACCCGCTCGCGCTCGGCAGAGTGGCCGGAAGAACCCGGCCGTGCTCGGCAGAGTGGCCGGAAGAACCCGGCCGTGCTCGGCAGAGTGGCCGGAAGAACCCGCTCGCGCTCGGCAGAAGTGGCCGGAAGAACCCGGCCGGCCGTGCAGCCGCGTGAATCCGACCCGCGCTCGGCCGAGCGCGGGTAGCGCGAAGCCCGGCCGGGCGGCCCGGCCGGGCTTTGTGCCGTCCCCCTCAGCGGTCCGCCGGTGGGGGTGGCACCAGGAACATCTCCTCCGGCAGCTCGTCCCGCGCGGGCTCCGCCGGGGGCAGCTCCGCCCGCCGTGCGCGCCAGCCCGTCCGGCGGCCGCGCACCAGCACCAGCGCCACCACCGCCCCCACTCCGGCGACCACCACGGTCAGCACCGCGAACATCCGCGCGTCCGACGTGCTGCCCGCCCACCACGCCGACAGCCGCACCTGGGCCGGGTCCGGCTCCGGGCGTGGCACGGCAGGCAACGCGGCCGGCGGGGCGTCCACGAGCACGTCCGTCAGCGCCCGGTACGGGTTCACCATCCCGGCGCCGTAGGCCCCGCCACCCGGCGACGGCGTGGCGGTGGCCAGGATCCGCTCGGCCACCTCCGCCGCCGGCAGATCCGGCCGCACCGACCGCACCAGCGCCGCCGTCGCGGCCACGAACGGCGCGGCGAAACTGGTGCCGTCGCGGTACTGGTGCCCGTCCACCCGGGCCGCGCACAGCACGCTCGCCCCCGGCGCCACCACATCCACCTGCGGCCCGACCTGGGAACTCGCCAGCCGCACCCCGGCCATGTCCACCGCGCCGACCCCGAGCACCCCGTCGTAGCCCGCCGGATACGTCACCGGGCCCGGCGCCGTGCCCTCCTGCCCGTTGCCCACCGCCGCCACCACGACCACGTCCCGCTCCACCGCGTGCCGGATCGCGTCCCGCACGAAGGGGTCGTCCACGCCGCCCGCGACGGACAGGTTGATCACGTCGGCGCCCGCGTCGGCGGCGTACCAGATCCCCCTGGCGAGCACCTCCGGGTCGATGCCCTCGGTGCCGCCGTCGCTCTCGCTGATCCGGACCGGCAGGATCACCGCGTCCGGCGCGAGCCCGGTGAACCCGGCGCCGGCGACCGGCGCGGCCGCGATGATGCTGGCCACCCCCGTGCCGTGGGAGACGCAGTCGAACCCGCCGGGCAGGTCGCCGACGAGGAAGAAATCCTGGCCGGGCAGCACCTTCCCGGGCTGCCGCAGCTGCGGGTGGTCGGCGTCCACCCCGGAGTCCACCACGGCGACCACCACCCCGGCCCCGGTGGCGTGCTCGTGCACGGCGCGGAAGTCCAGCGTCTTCTGCGCCCACGGCAGCTCGGTGACGACCGGGCTCGCCGGCGCGGGATCGCTGCCGCAGGCGCCCGGCGGGCGCGCGGCCGCGGCGCCCCCCGGACAGACGACGACGGCCGCCGCGATCGCGGCGGCCGTCGTCAGGCCGATCGTCCTCATGACGGTTCGTCACCCGTGCCGGTGAGCCGCCGCACCGAGCCCGTGCCCTGCTGCTCCGCCGCCAGGTAGTCGGCCACGCAGCCCATCGCGTCGTCGCACAGGCGGGTGTAGCTGCCGGGAATGGCGTCGGCCCTGGCGGTCAGCTTCTCCGCGATCGGCAGGTACTTCTCCAGGAACGCCTGCGCGAGCACGTCGGTGCCGAAGCGGCCCTGCGCCGCCTGGATCGCCTGCTTGTGGTTCGCCCACGCGGAGGCGAAGTTCTCCCCGGCGGCGCGCAGCTGGTTGATGCTGCGGGTCACGGCGTCCGGGTCCATGTCATAGTCGGCCATCGCCACACTCCTCGATCTTCTTGTCCAGCTGGGTGATGAAGGGATCGGTGTGCACGTCGGTGTGCTCGTACTTCGCGCCGGGCGGCAGGTAGCGGCGGACGATCTCGAACAGCTGCCGCCGCGACTGCTCGACCGCGTCCCGCACCGTGTCCACAATGGATCTGCCGAGCGCCTTCGGGTCGGCCGCCCGGTAGATCCGCGGGTCCAGGTACAGCTCCCGCAGCTCGCCCCGCCCGGCCACCGTGACGCTGACCAGTCCGTCGGGGGAGTCCGCGGTCACCTCGATGGCCGCGATGCGGGTGCGGGTCTCGAGCAGTTCCGCGCGCAGTCGTGCGTGGTCGGTCATGGGGTCTCCCTGTCCTCCTGATCGCTGCCCGGCCGGATGGAGCCGAGGAACTGCCGGAAGTCCTCCGCCAGCTCCGGGGCCGCGGCGCTGGTCGTGGCCATCACGAACCGCAGCACCGCGCGTTTGCCGTGGTCCTCGGTGTCGTGCAGCGCGAGGAACGCCTGGCAGTGGACGACCTCCGCCGCGACGGGCGCGCGGACGAGCAGGACCTGCGCGAGCCCGGGTGCGCCGGCCGTGCCGACCGCGGTGTGCTGCAGCACGTCGACGGTGGCGCCGGACTCGCGCAGGTCGCGCACGGACTCGCCGGCGATCTCGGCCAGGCTCGCGTCGCCGGGCCGGAAGCCGCCGCCGGCCGCGATGACCGGGTCCGGTTCGGACCGCACGCAGGCGACCGTCCCCAGTGGCGATCCGGTCTCCGCCGGCTCCGGGGGCCGCCAGCCGGGCGGTACGGCGAATCCGACGGGGAACGGCATGCTGGTGAACACGGTGGGCTCCTCGGCGCGCTAGTAGAAGGTGGGGGAGGGG
>NZ_PQHY01000156.1:0-2972 GCF_003385175.1 Amycolatopsis ruanii | reverse complement strand
CAGTAGTCTCTTTGGCTCGGAGATGTTTATAACATACAGGCCACCGCCTCCCCCGCCGCACGAGCTGCCGCCCCCACACGAACTGCTCCCGCACGAGCTGCTCGATCCGCAGCCGTAGCCGTACGAGCCGCTCGTCGCCGAGCCGGACCCCCAGCGGCGGCGCGGTTTCCGTGGCGGGGGCGGCGACAGCAGGGCCGTCGCGATGGCCGGGTCCGGGTACCGGCTCAGACCGCCCAGCGCCACCTCCTTCGCGGACCAGCCCGGGGTCACGCTCGCGCCGCGCAGCGCCGCCTCACCCGCCGTCGTCCGGGCAGGTCCGCGCGCCGGGCGGTCGGTGAGCGCCCAGAGGAGCCCGGCCGGCAGCACGGCGAGCACGAACGTGCCGTCCGGGAAGGTCACGAACGCGATGACCAGGACCGCGACGAGCAGGAGCATGGCCAGCCGCCGGAGGGCGCGCACCGGGCCCGGCTGGACCAGGAGCCCGTCGCCGGCGAGCCGGTCGCGCAGCCGGCCGGACTCGGCGTGGCCGCGCACCGCGGCACGCACGTCGTGCACGGTCCAGGTGCCGCGGCCGCCGTACACGCTGGCCCAGATCGCCGCGGCCAGGCCGCCGGCCGGGGGCCGGTCACCGGTGGTGGACAGCAGTCCGGTGCTGTTCACCCGGATCCGGCCGTTCGCGATCAGCTCGGCCAGCGCGGTGTCGGTCGCCCGCGCCGGACCGCCGGTCAGGAAGCCCAGCTCGACCGGCCCCGGCGGCTGGTGCGGTCCGCCGCCGCGCCGCTTCAGCAGCCACGGGCCGAGCGTGCGCACCACGACGGGAAGCACCGCCAGCACGGCGAAGACCGGGAGGAACGTGGACGCCGGCAGACCCCAGAACGCGGGCCCGTCACCGACTGAAAGGATCGCCACCCCAGCCACCTCCGAGTCCCCCACGGGCACGTTGGCGGTTCGACGACCGGTACGCGGCCGCGGTTCCCGGCTGCCGCGCAACCCGGCGCAGCAGGCGCGCCCCCGCGACCGTGCGCCGGGGCGGCGGCACGAGTTCGGCCAGCCCGAGGACGAGCACGCCGGCCAGCATCACCGGGATGGCCGCCATCGCGTAGCCGCCGGCGAACGTGCTGGCCACGACCCCGATCAGCAGGACCCGGGACGCGATCCGGATACCGGCGGCGTCACCGGGCGCCACCACCAGACCGCGGGCCACGAGGCCGTCGACGACCTGCTCGAACGGGGTGCCCGCCACCAAGTGGACGCGCAGGGTCTGCGCGGTCGCCAGGCCGCGCCAGAACGACACCGCCAGCATCACGGCGACGGCCAGCGGATCGGCCGGGGCCTGCTGGGTCGTCGTGGTCAGCCGTCCGGCGCCGTCCACGCGGATCCACCGCCGGGCGACCAGGCCCGCGAGCACCACGTCGACGGCGCGTTCCGGCCCGCCGGACAGCACGGCCAGCTCCACCGCGGTGACCGGTTCGGTGCCGATCCGGATCCGGCGGCACCGCAGCAGCACCGGGCCGAGCAGGCGCACCACCGGCGGCACCAGGATCAGCGCCGTGTAGAGCACCACCAGTTCCCTGGCGGACAGTCCCCAGAACGCCCCCATGCGCCCCGAGCGTAACCGCTACTCGGCGGGCACCAGCCGCAGGGAGATCGAGTTGATGCAGTACCGCTGGTCGGTGGGGGTGGGGTAGCCCTCGCCCTCGAAGAGGTGGCCCAGGTGGCTGTGGCAGGTCGCGCACAACACCTCGGTGCGCACCATGCCCAGCGACCGGTCCTCGCGCAGCAGCACGGCGTCGGAGGCGGCCGGGTCGAAGAACGACGGCCAGCCGCAGTGGCTTTCGAACTTGGTGTCGCTGCGGAACAGCTCCGCACCGCAGGCACGGCACTCGTAGACACCGGCGGTCCTGGTGTCGGTGTACTCGCCGGTGAACGGCCGCTCGGTGCCCGCCTGGCGCAGCACGGCGTACTCCTCGGGGGAGAGCTGCTCGCGCCACTCCTGGTCGGATTTGACCACCTTCGGGGTGGCTCCCACGACGGGTTCCATGCGAGGTTTCATATGCGTCAGGCTACTCGGCGAGCCACTGCACGGCCCGTACCACGATGTCCCAGGAGGCGACGATCACGCCCAGGACCAGCAGCACCACGATGGTCGCCGCGATCCACCAGCGCAGGCCGCCGGCCCGGGTGCTGGACTCGGCGAACTCGGCCACGTTGTGCAGGGTGCCCTCGACGGTGAACCCCGGCTCGCAGCGCTGCATCCGGTCCAGGTGCCGCGCGAACGCCTGGGCCTCCGGATCGTCGGGGTCGAGCCCGGCCAGGTCGTCGTCGAAGCGCGGGTTGTGGCCGCTTTCGGTCATACCGACCAGGGTAGGTCAGCCGATGCGGGTGTCGGCGTCGATGCGCATGCCCTGATCGGTGTTGACGACCCGCCACGAGATGCGGCCGACCCCCGCGATGGTCACGTACATGTCCGCCGAACCGTCGGAGTTGAGGCCCTTGTCCGCGAGGATCGAGTTGTAGCCCTGGATCTCGTGCTCGGACCAGTACTGCTGGAACGCCTGCTGGCTGCCGAACACCGCCTGCGCGGACGGCGTGAGCAGCGCCCACGCGGCGGCCGACCCCTTGCCGTCGAGATACCCCTTCACGACCTGCCCGGCCTGCCCGAAGTTCACCGAACCGGTGTTGGCCGTCTTGCCCAGGTCCGCCGGGGCGGCGCTGCTGGAGGTGCTGGACGGCGCGGCCGTGGTGGACGTGGTGCCGCCGACGTTGGCCTGCGAGGTGCCGGCGTTCGGCTGGTCACCGCCGTTGAGCACGACCACCAGCACCAGGACGAGCACCGCGACCACGGCCACCGCGGACCCGGCCAGCACGCCCTTGCGCTTCAGCGGTGACGGCTTGGCCTGCTGGGGCGGCTTCGGTGGCGGGATGAACGCCGCCGTCGGGTCGCGCGGGCTGCGCTGCTGCGACAGGGCGGG
>NZ_PQHY01000155.1:0-3130 GCF_003385175.1 Amycolatopsis ruanii | reverse complement strand
CAACCTGGTAGAACGGGCCGTCGAAGCCGCCTGGCCCGGCTACCACAACCGCACCAGCCCCGCCACCGCCCCCTTCCCCACCCCAGCGGCCGGGCGGCGGATCGTGGTGGGCGGGCAGCTGCGCCTCGCCCGCCCCGAATCGCTGCCGCTCCGCACCGACTTCGACGCCGACCCCATCCGCGGCCTGCTCGGCGCCCCGGTGGGGCTGGGCCGTGGCGAGCACGCCTGCGTACAGATCCTCGCCCGCCCGGTCACGGGCCGCCGTGTCGCCCGGGCCCGCCGCGCGGCCCGCCGGGTCCACCACAGCTCCCCCACCCGCCTCGGCGGCCGGATCCTCGACGCAATCACCCCCGGCGCGAACGCCACCCGGCGTGGCCGGACCCCGGATGCGCGGCGGATCAGCCAGGACCCGCAGCTGTCGCTGGAGTACTCCGCCCAGAACAAGGCCATCGTGGGCAAGCAGCGCGGCTCCCAGTACGAGACCCTCGTGCGCTACGCCGTCGCTACCGACCTCCCCGCCGACGCCCCGGATAAGCTGGTGCGCCAGGCCCGCGATGCTGCCCGCGGCCGGGCCCACGCGCTGGCCGCCGCGTTCGCCGCCTACACCGAACACAACCACTACACCCGCACCCGACTACGCCACCCCGCCCACGCCCTCGCCACCCGGCGGCTCGACCGCGGCGATCTGCTGTCGGTGCCCGAGCTCGCGGCGATCGCGCACCTGCCCACCGACGCCGAGATCCCCGGTGTCGAACGCGCCGGCGCCAAAGCCGTCGCCCCACCACCCGGCATCGCCACCCCCGGCCCGCAAGTCAAACCACTCGGCCGCGCCGACACCGGCCACGCCCGCCCGGTCGGGCTGCGGGTCGCCGACGCCCGCCACCACCTGCACGTCCTCGGCGCCACCGGCTCCGGCAAATCAACCCTGCTCGGCACCCTCGTCCTCGACGACACCACCCACCACCGGGGAGTCGTGGTCATCGACCCCAAGGGCGACCTCGTCACCGACATCCTCAACCGCCTGCCCCGCACCGCGGCGGACCGGGTGGTGCTCTTCGACGCCGACTCCCGCCACCGCCCACCCATCCTCAACCCCCTGGAGGGCGGCGAAACCGACCGCGAAGTCGACAACCTCGTCTCCGTTTTTCGCCGCGTGTACTCGGCGTTCTGGGGCCCGCGCACCGACGACCTGATGCGCGCCGCCTGCCTCACCCTGCGGGCCCAGGACGGCGTGCCCACCCTGGCCGACCTGCCCAAACTGCTCGCCAGCGAGGCATTCCGGGCCCGCATCACCACCGGCCTGACCGACCCCGTGCTGACCGGGTTCTGGCAGTGGTACGACGACCTCACCGACAGCTCCCGCAGCCAGGTGATTTCGCCGCTGATGAACAAACTGCGCGCGTTCCTGCTGCGCCCCTTCGTCAAAGAAGCGATCGCCGGAGGCCGCTCCACCGTGGACATGGGGCAGGTGCTCGACGAGGGCGGCATCTGCCTGGTCCGCATCCCCAAAGGCTCGCTGGGTGAGGAAACCACCCGCCTCGTCGGGTCGCTGGTGGTGGCCCGCACCTGGCAGGCCACCACCGCCCGCGCCCGCGTCCCGCAACGCCTGCGCCCCGACGCCAGCCTCGTGGTCGACGAGTGCCACAACTTCCTCAACCTTCCCTACCCACTGGAAGACATGCTGGCCGAAGCGCGGGGATTCCGGGTGGCGATGACCCTCGCCCACCAGCACCTCGGCCAGCTGCCCCGCGAACTCAAAGAAGGCATCTCCACCAACGCCCGCAGCAAAATCTTCTTCTCCGCCAGCCCCGAAGACGCCCGCGAACTCGCACGCCACACCACACCCCGGCTCTCCGACCACGACCTGTCCCACCTCGGCGCCTACCACGCCGCCGCCCGCCTGGTCGTCCACGGCGAAGAAACCGAACCCTTCACCCTCACCACCACACCCCTACCCGACCCGATCCCCGGACAGGCCCGCGAAATCCGCGCCGCACTGCGCGCCCAACGCCGCTCACACAACACCGGCGCACGCACACCCATCACCACGCGGACCCGGCCTGCCGCACGACCGGTGGCGCCGACCCGGCCGCGCAAGACCGACCCGCGCCGCACCCGCCCCTAACTCGGCACTTGTCCACACCCTGTTGATGACTCTGAGGGAACGCCTGTGATCACCATGACCACGCGTCAGCACACGCTGCGCGGACACCTGCCCGGGCACCGCAGCCCCCGCGCCGCCGGCTCGGTCGAGCACCAGGCCATGCTCGCCGCCCGGCTCACCGCCCGCGACCGGTGGATCCTGGCCCTGCTGCACGAACACCGGGTCCTGACCAGCAGCCAGATCCAGGACGCCGCGTTCCCCTCCGGCCGCTCCGCCCGGCAACGGCTGCGCGATCTCTACCTATGGCGGGCCGTGTCGCGGTTCCAGCCGTTCCGGCAACACGGCTCCGCCCCCATGCACTACGTCCTCGGGCCCGCCGGCGCCGCCGTCCTCGCCGCCGAGCACGGCCTGGAGGTCAAAGAACTCGGCTACCGCCACGACCGCGCCATGGGCATCGCCCACAACCAGCGCCTCGCCCACACAATCGGCGTCAACGACTTCTTCACCGCCCTGATCGCTCGCACCCGCGCCACCCGGGACGAGGCGCTGGTGGCGTGGTGGTCCGAAACACGCTGCGCCCGCCACTTCGGCGACCTCGTGATTCCCGACGGCTACGGTCGCTGGCGCACCACCGCCCGGGAGATCGAGTGGTTCCTCGAGTTCGACACCGGCACCGAATCCCTCACCAAGGTCGGCCGCAAACTCATCGGCTACGCGCGACTGGCCGACGCCACTGGCATCGCCACCCCCGTGCTCATCTGGCTGCCCACCACCCGCCGCGAAGCCGGCGCCCGCACCGCGCTTGCCCGCGTGCACGCCGACCTCGACAACCGTCACGCCGTCCCGGTCGCCACCGCCGCAGCCGACCAACTGAACCCGCGCACGGCGCAGCCGAGCCCCGCCGAGGCCGTGTGGCTGCCGCTGACCACCGCACGCGCCGACCGCGCCGGACCCCGCTACACCCTCGCCGAGCTGCCCGACGCCTGGCCCGGCCTCCCGCCACCGTCCGACCTCACCACCCCCGAC
>NZ_PQHY01000154.1:0-3149 GCF_003385175.1 Amycolatopsis ruanii | reverse complement strand
CACAGAGTTTCGGTGGTCATGGCGGCAGGGAAACGCCCGGTCCCATTCCGAACCCGGAAGCTAAGCCTGCCAGCGCCGATGGTACTGCACCCCCGCGGGTGTGGGAGAGTAGGACACCGCCGAACACAATTTGATACTCGAGGCCCCGGTCGAGAACTGTAAAAGGTTCTCCCGGGGCCTCGAGCTTTTTGCCCGGTACTGCCCGAACAAGGCGGACAGCACCGGGCGATCAAGCCAGCAGAGCCTCCACATCGGCACGCAACGCGGCCATCGTCGCCGTCGCATCCACTCGCACCTCCGCCAACGCGGCGGCGTCCGCCACCGGCCGCGCCACCTGCAGGTAGCACTTCAGCTTCGGCTCGGTGCCCGACGGGCGGATCACCACCCGCACCCCGCCGTCGGCGATCCGCAACGCGTCGGTCTCCGGCAACAGATCCTCCATCTCCACGGCCAACCCGGCCAGCTCGGCCGGCGGCGTCTTCCGCAGACGCGCCATCAGCTGCCCGCGGACCGACAGATCCGTCACCCGCAACGACACCTGGTCCGTCACGTACACCCCGTGCGCGACGGCGAGCCGATCCAGCTCGTCGAGCAACGACCGGCCCTCGGCCTTCAGCTTCGCCGCCAGATCACACGCGAGCGTCGCCGCGGCGATGCCGTCCTTGTCCCGCACGAAGTCCGGGTTCACGCACAGCCCGAGCGCCTCCTCGTAGGCGAACACCAGCCCCGCACCGGAGCGGGTCAGCCACTTGAACCCGGTCAAGGTCTCCGCGTACCGGGCGCCGTGGGCGCGGGCGATCGCACCCAGCATCGACGCGGACACGATCGTCGTCGCCACCAGCGGGTCCGGGTTGCTGGTCGTGGACAGGACGTACTCGCCCAACAGCACCCCGGTCTCGTCCCCGCGGAGCATCCGCCACGTGCCTGCCGGGTCCGGGACGCCGACGGCACACCGGTCGGCGTCCGGGTCCAGGGCGATGGCGAGGTCGGCGTCCACCTCCGCGGCCAAGGCGAGCAGCAGATCGGTCGCGCCGGGCTCTTCCGGGTTGGGGAAGGACACCGTCGGGAAGTCCGCGTCCGGGTCGGACTGCTCGGGCACCAGGTGCACGTCGGTGAACCCGGCCCGGGACAGCGCCGCACGCAGGACGTCGGCGCCGACCCCGTGCAGCGCGGTCGCCGCGACCCGCAGATCGCGGTGCGGAGACCGCGGGACCTGCGACACCCGGTAGAGGTACTCGTCGAGGATCTCCTCCCCGAGCACCGTCGCCCCGGGCTTGCGGGGCACGCTGATCGCGCCCGGCGCGTCGGCGATCGCGGCTTCGATCTCGGCGTCGGCGGGCGGCACGATCTGGATCGCGGTGTCGTCGTAGAGCTTGTAGCCGTTGTCCGCGGGCGGGTTGTGGGACGCGGTGATCTGGATGCCGGCGGCCGCGCCGAGGTGTTTGGTCGCGAACGCCACCAGCGGTGTCGGCAGTGCCCGGGGCAGGACCCGCACGTCGAACCCCGCCGCGTGGAGGACCTCGGCCGCCGCCGCGGCGAACTCCGCCGAGCCGTGGCGGGCGTCCCGGCCGACGACCACGATCCGGCCGGCCTTGCCGTGCTCGGTCAGCCAGGCCGCGACCCCGGCCGTGGTGCGGACGACGACCGCGGTGTTCATGCCGTTCGGCCCCGCCCGGACGGGACCGCGCAGCCCGGCGGTGCCGAACTCGAGCGGGCCGGCCATCCGGTCGGCGAGGTCGTTCAACGCGTCCGGGGCACCGTTCATCGCGTCGGCGAGCACGGCCTGCAGTTCCTGCCGCGCGGCCGGGTCGACGTCGTCGGCGATCCAGCGGAACGCGCGGTCCCGGAGTTCCGGGTCGAGCCGGCTCATGCGCGCGCGACGAGCTGACGCAGCAGGGTGCCCATCTTCTCCGCCGACGCGCGTCCGGCCTCCAGGACCTCCTGGTGGCTCAGCGGTTCGCCGGTCATGCCCGCGGCGAGGTTGGTGACCAGGGACAGCCCGAACACCTCGACGCCGGCGGCGCGCGCGGCGATCGCTTCGAGCACGGTCGACATGCCGACCAGGTCGGCGCCGAGGGTGCGCAGCATGCGGATCTCGGCGGGGGTCTCGAAGTGGGGGCCGGGCAGGCCCGCGTAGACGCCCTCGGTCAGGCTCGGGTCGATCTGGCGCGCCAGGTCCCGCAGGCGGTGCGAGTACAGGTCGACCAGGTCGACGAAGTTCGCGCCGGTGATGGGGGAGGTCGAGGTCATGTTGAGGTGGTCGCAGATCAGCACCGGCTGGCCGACCTGGTAGTCGTCCCGCAGGCCACCCGCGGCGTTGGTGAGCAGGACGGACTTCACGCCCGCGGCGGCCGCGGTGCGTACGTTGTGCACGACGCGGCCCACGCCCTTGCCCTCGTAGAGGTGGGTGCGGCCGAGCAGCACCAGGGCACGCTTGCCGTCGACGTCCACCGAGCGGACGGTGCCGCCGTGCCCCACGGCGGTCGGGGTCTCGAAGCCGGGCAGCTCACCGAGCGGGATCTCCGCCTCGGGCTCGCCGATCACGTCCGCCGCGGGACGCCACCCGGAGCCGAGAACCACCGCGATGTCGTGCTTGGCGAAGCCGGTGCGCTCGGCGATGGTGGCGGCAGCAGCCGACGCCACATCTTGTTCGGTCATGGGAACATCCTCCCAGCGCCGCGCCACGCCGCGCGTTGAACCCAAGGTAGCTGGGTGGTCATCCCGTCGCCTGACACGTGACGATCACTTTGAGCCAGGCCCGCAACCCAGGCCGCCAACCGGCGGCCGACCATGCCAACCTTGCGGGCCTGGCTCAAAGTGATATGCACAAACCGCAGGCGACGGGATGACCACCCAGCGACCACCTCGCCAAGGTGACGTGACTGCATTCCCCGTCATCCCGGAGCCTGCCCGTCCGGCGAGGACATCTTTTGATCTTTTTTCTGCGCTTCGCGCAGGACAGCGCCTACGGCGCCAAAGGTCACCTTCCGACCACCCCCGCCCCCGATGCCTGATTGTGTTTCAGTCGCCGATCAGGCGTGTCAAGGCGGGAAAGAGTACCTTGACACGCCTGATCGGCGACCAAAAGCGGGCTGGGGATCGGGGGCGGGGGAGGTCTGGTTGGGGTAGTCGGTCCTGCTGCGTTGCCA
>NZ_PQHY01000153.1:0-3306 GCF_003385175.1 Amycolatopsis ruanii | reverse complement strand
GTGAAGGGGCCAGTCGCGTGGGGTTGAGCGGTCCTTTCAATGGTGGGTGGGGTGGCTGGTCGGGTGAGTGGGCTGTGGTGGGCGATGAAGGGGCCAGTCGCGCGGGATTGAGCGGTCCTTTCAATGGTGGGCGGGGTGGCCGGTGAGGGTGAGTGGGCTGTGGTGGTCGGTGGAGGGGTCGGTCGTGTGGGGTTGAGCGGTCCTTTCAATGGGTGTGGGGCCGGGCGGATCGGGACGGGGATGTGCCTCGCCCGCGGTGCGCGGGTTCGGCGGGGGCGTGCCACTGCTGGGTGGCGTGCGGGTCAGCCGGGGCGCGGAGTGCGGCGAGGGCCTGCCCTTGCCCGAGAGCGGTGTGCGCCGCCGTGTGGGCGGACGCTCTAGTCCCGCCCCTGCCAGGACGTGCGCAGGCTCGACAACACGTACCGCCAGCCGGCGTCGTGCACCGCTTCGGAGATCTCCGCCCCGGTGAGTCCCATCCGGGGCAACCCACCCCCACCGTCCACAACAGACAATAGTTGACCGGAGCAGCGGGAGGGGTGGGAGGCCGCTGCTCCGGCCGGTTATCTCAGCTCGCGGCGACCGGCGCGGCCGAGAATCTTCTGTTGTGACCCCTTCACCATCGCCGATCACGCAAGCTCCGAACAGGGTCCAATGGCCCTGTTTGCGAACCGCGGATGTCCCGCCGCCGGGTGGCGTACACCGCCGCTTCCGTGCGCCGTTCGAAGCCCAGCTTGTGCAGCACCGAGGACACGTAGTTCTTGGCCGTCTTCTCGGCCAGGTGCAGCTGCTCCCCGATCTGCCGGTTGGTCAGACCATCCGCGATCAGCCGCAGCACCCGCCGTTCCTGCGGGCTGAGCTGCGCATACCCGGGTTCGTCCGCGCCGCGCATCCGCTCCAGCACCCGGGCGGTCAGCTCCGGGCGCAGCAACGACTGGCCCGCCGCCAGCCGCCGCACCGCGTCCACCAGGTTCATGCCGGACACCTGCTTGAGCAGGTACCCCGCGGCCCCGGCCAGTATCGCCCCGGACAGGGCCTCGTCGTCGGAGTACGAGGTAAGCATCAGGCACGCCGGCGCCGGCTCCACGGAAGACCGGATCTCGCGGCACACGCCGATCCCCTCGCCGTCCGGCAGGCGCACGTCGAGGATCGCCACATCCGGTGTCAGGGCGGGGATCCGGTGCAGCGCGTCGGCGACGGGGCCGGCCTCGCCGACCACCCGGATGTCGCCTTCGGACTCCAGCACCGTCCGCAACCCGGTCCGCACCAGTTCGTGGTCGTCGAGCAGGAACACCGAGATCGTCATCGCACCCCTCCCGCGCCGTTCAGGTCGGCCGTCCACACGAGTGTCGTCCCGCGTTCGCCGCCGCGCCCGACGGAACAGCGGCCCCGCCACCGCGCCGCGCGCTCGCCCAGGTTGACCAGCCCGCTGCGCCGTCCCGGCTCGTCCGGGATGCCGACACCGTCGTCGGCGACCGTCAGCGTCAGTGACCGGCCCGCCCCGTCCACCGCCACCTCGACCGACACCGCACGGGCCCGGGCGTGCCGGGCGACGTTCGACAACGCCTCCCGCACCGTCGCCGCCAGATCCGCCCGCACCGGCGGCGGCACGGCGGTGTCCACCGGCCCGGTGAACCCCACGCGGGGCGTGAAACCCAGCGCGGGCGTGCAGTCCTGCGCCACCCGCAGCAGCTCCGCACGCAGCCCCTCGCCGGTCTCCTCCGGCTGGGTGAGGGAGAAGATGCTGTTGCGGATCTCCCGGATCGTGCGGTCCAGCTCGTGCACGAAACCGGTCAGCCGGTCCGCGACCTCGGGCTGCGTGACCAGCGGCCGCAGCCCCTCCAGCCCCAGGCCCGTGGCGAACAGCCGCTGGATGACCAGGTCGTGCAGGTCGCGGGCGATGCGGTCGCGTTCGGTGAACACGGCCAGCCGCTGCCGGTCCTCCTCGGCGCGGGCGAACTCCATGGCCAGGGCGGCGTGACCGGCGAACGTGCGGGCCAGGCCGACCTCGTCGTCGGTGAAGGGCGCGGCGTCGCCGAACTTGGCGACCAGCAGCACGCCGAGGGTCTCGCCACCGACGATCAGCGGCACGGCGACCGCCGAGTCCAGCTCGGTGACCTGCTCGGGCATCTGGATGTTGACCTTGGCCTGCTCCTTGGCGACGTAGCGGCCGTAGTCGCGCACCACGACGGCCTCCCCGGTGCGGAACGCCTCGCCGCTCGCGGTGCCCTCGACCGGAACCGTCAGGCCGGTCAGGCCCGGCGGGGCGTGCTCACCGGCGGCGACCACCTCGAACACCAGGGTGCCGGGGTCGTCCTCGCGCGGGACGGCGACCGCGGCGGCGGTGGCACCGGCGACGACCCGGGCGTGCTCGGCGATCAGGCGCAGCGTGCGCTGCGGGTTCTCGCCCGTCAGCAGGGCGGCGGTGACCTCGTGCGAGGCCTCCAGCCAGCGCTCGCGGCTGCGGGTCCGCTCGTAGAGGGTGGCGTTGTCGATGGCCATCCCGGCCGCGGCGACCAGCGTGACGACGGCTTCCCGGTCGGCGCCGGTGAAGCCGCCCTCCTTGCGCAGCCGCAGCTCGCCGAACCGGCCGCCGCGGGCGTGCAGCGGCATGGTCAGCGACGCGCCGGGCGCGGCCGGATCGCCGGACCGCACGGGGGCGGCGTCCGGCACCTGGATGACCGCGTGCGCGGCGCCGGTGAGGTCGCGCGCGCTGGTGACGATCTTGGTCAGGATCTCGGGCAGGCTGAGGTCCGCCGCGACCCCGACGACGGCCTCGACAAGTCCGCGTGCGCCCGGTCCGATCACCACTGCCCTTCCAGCAGCTCTACCCCGCGAGCCGCCGTCCCGAGACTACTTCCAGCGGGATCCGGATCCAACGGTCATCGGCGGTGCTCGCCGGCCACGCGCGGGCGCGCTCACGGGTGGCCCGTGCCCGGCCGAGCACCGTCACCCACCAGCCGGACTCCAGGTGCGGGTCGAACGCGTCGGCCTCGAACGCGACCACGCCGTCGTGCGCGGCGGCGAACAACGGGCTAGCGGCCGGGGCGCCGAAGCCGACGGCGTCGTCGGCCAGCACGAACCGCACCGGCTGGACGGCGGGCAGGCCGCGCGTGGTGAAGACGACGCGCCCGATCCCGGCGGCGGCGAGCAGCTCCAGGCACTGCTCCCGCCCCAGCACTTCCAGTCCGAACGGATCGAGCATCGAAGCGACCGATCTCTCGCGCGCGGGGAACGTCACGGCCCCACGATCACCCCGGCCGGCTGGGGCCGGTAGGGCCATTGGGCCCGGGAGGGTGTGGCCGCTGG
>NZ_PQHY01000152.1:0-3368 GCF_003385175.1 Amycolatopsis ruanii | reverse complement strand
GGTGGGGCACCGCGGGCCCGCCCATCGCCGGGTCGGCCTCCGCAGGGTGGGTCGCCGTCGGGCGGGCAGGTGCCCCACCCGCCACCGGGGCGGCCAATCGCGCAGGTGCCGCAGGCGCCCTTGGCGCCCCCAGTCGCCCCTCTCAGGCCTCAGGCGCCGGTCGGGCCCGCGCCTTCCGGCGCCGCATGGCCCGCGGGGCCATCATCCACCGGGCAGCGGCGGTCAGCAGGTCCGCCGCCCACTGGGCCGCTCCCGGCGGCGCACGCGGCGCCGCCACCCGCGGGATCGCCGGCGCCGGCCGGGCCGCGGCTGGGGCGGCCGCTCGTCGAGTACGGGCCCGGGGATCGGCCGCGGCGGGCTCGCCGCACCAGTTCCGTCCTCGTGGCGCTCGCCGTGCTCTCGGCGCTCGCCGTGGCCGCCGTGCTCGTGCTCGTCAACACCCCGGAGGAACTGGACGTCGCGGCCGTGCCGCCGCAGATCGGCTCGCCGGGGGTGCCCTCGGCTCCGGAGCGGGCGGTGCAGCTGGACCTCGACGACCCGGTCGACCAGGGCGACCACGTCGAGCTGTCCTGGCGCAGCAGCGAGGCGCTGGACTTCGCGGTGATCGTGGCCGCCGAGGGCGAACGGAGCACGACGGTCCTCGTGCAGCGCAACACCACCCACCGCGTGCCGGTGGACCCGGTGCGCAAGTACTGCTTCCTCATCCAGGGCACCGACGGCCCCCACATCTACGAAAGCCAGGCGAAACCGATCCGCGGCGCGAACTGCGTCAAGTGACCCGCCGCAGCAGCGTCCCCGGCTCGAACGCCGCCCGCAGCCACGCCCGCACACCCCGCCGCGCGAGCCCGCGCCGCACCCGCCGCACCGCCGTCCACGCCTGCGCGGCCCGGCCCTCGTCCGGTCCGGCACCTGACCACAGCGCCAGGTCCACCGTCCGCCCCAGCGACCGCAGCTCGTCCACAGTGGACTGATCGACGAACCCGGCGGCCGCCGTCGCCAGGTCCCGCACGGTCATCCCCGCCGTCACCGGCACGCCATGACCCCGCAGCCGGTCCCGCACCTCCTCCCACGCGCCGACCACCGCGCCGGCCCCGCCCCGCCGCCGTCGCCGCCAGGCACGCACGCCCTTGGCCAGCGGCACACCGAGCACGCCCAGCAGGACCGCGCCGAGCACGATCGCCCCCGTCAGCGCCCACGGGAACCGCCCGGCTCCCGCGGGCGCCTCGCCGCTCCCCTCCCCCGCCGCCACCGGCGGGTCGAGCAGGTCCTGCGACGCGGGCAGCTGCGCCCGCGCGCCCGCCGTCGCGGCGGCCAGCCCGGCGCCCGCGGACGCGCCGGGTGTCGCGGTGCCCGTCGGGTCGAGCGGCACCCAGCCGACGCCTTCGACCGCCACCTCCGGCCAGGCCAGCACGTCACCGTTGCGTACCACGTCCGGCCCGGCCGGGGCGCGGAACCCGACCACCAGCCGCGCCGGGATGCCCCGCACCCGGGCCAGCGCCACGTAGGCGGCCGCGAACTGCTCGCTGGTGCCGCGCTTGGCGGTCAGCAGGAACTCCGCCAGCTGCGGCCAGGAATGTCCGGTCGGCAGGTTCTGCCCGGTGGCCAGCCGGTAGTTGTCGCGGAAGAACCGTTCCAGCGCGAGCGCCGCCTGGAACGTGGGCCGGGTGCCGTTCACCGCTCGGTCGGCGAGCTCGGCGATCCCGGGCGGCACCTCGCCGACGCCGGACAGGCCGCCGGGCGCGTCCGGGTCGATCGCCGCGCCGTACAGCGAGCCCGCCGGGATCTGCGGTGCCCACCAGGTCAGGGTGTAGTCGCCGGCGCGGCCGCCGTCCGGCACCAGCAACGTGCCCTGCCGCTCCTCCACCAGCGGCTCGGCCCCGCTCACCCCGGCCGGCCAGGTCTGGCTCGGCAGCCACGGCCCGCCGAGGTCGACCGCGGAGATCCGGGCCGTGCGCGGCTCGACCGGCACGGTCACCTCCGGGCCCGGCCGGAGTTCGCTGCCGAGCGTGCGGTACCGGCCGCCGGGTGACCAGTTGACGCCGTCGAACTCGTCCAGCACCGCCACCGCCCATCGGTCCACCCCGGCGGCGCCGTCGAGCCGGAACACGGGCGTCGCCGGGTGGGCGAGCCGGTAGGCGATGTCGTCGAGCGGGTTGGCGATCTGGACCGGGGTGAGGGGGGCGAGCTGGTCGTCCTTGAGGGAGTACCGAGCCGGCGGGGCCGGCACCGCCACCCCGGCGACCACCACGCACCCGGCGGCCAGCGCGACGGCCACGATCGCCGACGGGAACACCGGACGCGGCCCCTCCGCCCGCCCGCGCCCGGTCGTGGCCGCGCCCGCGGCCACCGCGTACGCCAGTGCCGCGGCCACCGCGCCCCAGCCGGACGCCGCCGCGTAGAACTGGCTGAGCACCACGACGGCGAGGCTCGGCACGAGCGCCACCAGCGGCCGGCTCAGGCGGAGCAGTTCGGCGCCGAGCACCGCGGCGAGCAGCGTGAGCAGCGGGACGAACAGCAGCACCGCCGGCTCCGGGCGGGCCGGCCAGGTGGACCGCAGCGCCAGCTGCCAGGACTGGGACACCCCGCCGGCGAGCGCGTGCAGGGTCTCGCCGGTGGGCAGCCCGCCTGCGGTGGTCGGCCACAGGGTCGTCTCGACGACGGCCAGCAGCCCGGCCACCATCGCCACCAGCGGCCGCAGCCCCGGACCGCGCACCACGGCGACGACGAGCAGCACGACGGCCGCGGGCACCGCGACGGGCACCAGGAGCGCCCGCAAGCCGAACACCGGGGCGAACAACAGCCCGGCCACCACGGCGGCGAGCACCACCCCGGCCACGGGAACGATCCGGGAACCACGCTCGGCGCCGCGGTTCACGCGACCACCCCTCGCCACGAGCCGCGGCGCCCGGCCCGAGCCGGAGAACCGAGCGGATTCTGCGGCGCAGCACAGTCCACACCGGACAGTGCCGCCCTCGCCCCGCCGCAGTCCACGGCCGCGGCGCCCGCACCGGCATCCACACCGGACACGGCCGCCTCCGCCCGAGCGCAGTGCGCCGCGGCCGCCGGGCGCCGCGCGGCCGCCGCACCGCCGTCCACATCGGACACAGCCGCCCTCACCCGGTCACCTCGTTCCACTGCCGCACCGCCTGCGTCGCGTCGGGGGCGAGGAGCACTCGCGCGCCCGGCACCGCCGCCGCCCGGGATCCCGCCTCCTCCAGCGCGATCACGAAGATCGTGTCGTAGCGGTCCCGCAGCCAGGTCAGCGCGGGCGGCCCGGTGCGTGCCGAGGTGACCAGCACCAGGCACCCGCACGCCCCGCCCCGCGCCGACAGCGTCGCCGGCACCGGGTCGTCGGCGGGGGCCTGCGT
>NZ_PQHY01000151.1:0-3661 GCF_003385175.1 Amycolatopsis ruanii | reverse complement strand
CGCGCCCGATGGACGATGCGCTGGAAACCCGTACTCAACGCCTTCGCCATCACCTTCGGTGACCGCTGGCCGGCCGCCGAAACCTACTAACCGAACCGCCAGAAACACCGATCACGGGATAGACCCGGATCGAAGCGAACCGAACCGGCTTCGGCGAAATCCTGCCGTCCTCGTCGCGCGTCGCTTACGACTCGGTGGACGCGTTGCGCGATGAGATCCGGCGGATCGGCCCGGAGCGGGTCGCGGCGTTCCTGTTCGAGCCCGTCATCGGCGCGGGTGGCGTCCTCGCGCCGCCGGAGGGCTACGTGCAGGGCGTGGTGGACGTGTGCCGGGAGTACGGGGTGCTGGTCATCGCGGACGCGGTGATCTGCGGGTTCGGCCGGCTCGGCACGTGGTTCGGGGTCGAACGGTGGGGCGTGGAGCCGGACCTGATCACCTTCGCCAAGGGGGTGACCAGCGGATATCTGCCGCTGGGCGGTGTCGTCGTGCATGGCCGGGTCGCCGAACCGTTCTGGGGCCGGTCCGGCACGACCTTGCGGCACGGTGCCACGTACTCCGGGCATCCGGCGTGCTGTGCCGCGGCGCTGGCGAACATCGACATCCTCGAGCGCGGCAACCTGGTTCAGAGGGGCCGGCTCCTCGAGGGTGAGCTGGCCACCGCGCTGCAGCCGCTGGCCGCGCACCCTCTCGTCCGCGAGGTCAGGGCGGGTGTGGGGCTGCTTGCCGCCGTCGAGCTGCAGCCGGACCTGTTCGAGCGCTTGCCGTCAGCCGTGGCCGATCTCAGTCTGCTCATCCGCCAGCGCGGGGTGCTGACCCGGACCTTGGCCAAGGCCCTGGCCGTGTCGCCGCCGCTGACCATCCAGCGCCCGGAGATCGAGGAGATCGCCGGGGCGTTCGCCGCCGGACTCGATGAGCTGGCGCTGAAGGCCGGGTGATCCGGGTCGAGGCCGATGCTGGGGACGCGGCTGGCGCTGACGGCGGGAGCATGGCCCCGGCTGGGCTGAGGCGGGTTGATCGGTGGGGGCGCCGGTACCGGGCTGGTGATCGCGAGTGCGCTGGTGGGGATGGCCCGGATCGGGCTGAGGCGGGTTGATCGGTGTTGGCGTCGGGCTGGTGGTCCTGGGTGTGGCCGGGGGCATGACCGGGACTGGGCTGAGCACGGCTTGATCCGAGTGGGCGCTGGTGTCGGGCTCGTGGTGATGGCGCCTGGGTGATTCGGGCTGGCGTTGATCGTGGGTGGTTCCGGCTGGGCTGACGGTGGGCCGATCTGGGGCGGTGCTTGAACCGAACCCTCTTTCGAGGGTGTGTGAAACCGGGGCGTGGCGGCGGTCCACTTGCGACGGTTCGCGCGAGCGTCGACGGGGACGACCCCCAGTCGTCCCCGTCGACGGCTTCGCTGGGGCTCAGCTCGCGTAGGGGCGTGTGCGTCGGGCGTCTCGGAGAGTGTGGGACCACCATGCCAGCTGGTCGAGCAGCGCCTTGGCCGCTGCCGTCGGGCCTTCGGGGTTCACCAGCTCACCCCGGTCGTCGAACTGGCTCCAGGCGCCGTGGAAGCTCACGGTCTCCCGGATGGTCACCGCGTGCAGTTCGGCGAAGACCGGGCGCAGGTGCTCCACCGCGCGCAAGCCGCCGGACAACCCGCCGTACGACACGAACGCCACCGGCTTCGCCTGCCACTGCGTGCCGTGCCAATCCAGCATCGTCTTCAACGATGCCGGGTAGCTGTGGTTGTACTCCGGAGTCACCACGACGAACGCATCCGCCTTCTCCAGGCGCTCGCTCACCGCCGCCACCTCGGGGGTCGGCCGGCCGGACAGAGCGGCCGGGAGGTTGGCGTCGGCCAGGTCGATCACGTCGACCCGGAACTCGCCATGGGCGGCCGCCTGCTCGGCGAACCACTTCGCCACCACCGGGCCGAACCGGCCGTCCCGGGTGCTTCCGATGATCACCGCAACATCAAGAGGTTCCATGCGCCCTAGGATGAAACCTCTACATTACTTGAGGTCAAGAGGCGATGAGCAGCAAACACATCGATCGGTAGATGTGCCGTGGTCTGGGCGATCAAGCGCGGCTGACCGGCAGATGTCTCCGTTGGTGCCGCGCGGGGAGGTGTCGGCGGCCGGGAGATGCTGGCCGGCGGGTGGTGCCGCGCGGGGTTTCGCTGGGACAAGTTGTGGAGGGCCGCGAGGGTGGTGCCGGGCGGGGTATCGCTGGCGGTGGGTGCTGCCGGTTTGGCGCGCCGGTCGAGTGGGGGTGACGGGGCGGGTGTCGTGGGCGAGTAACCCAGTCGATCCGGTGGTGCTGGCCGCAGGTCGCGTGGGTGGGGATCTCGTCGATCTGGTGGTGGCCGGGCCGGTGGTGGAGGTGACTTCGCCCTCCGGTGGCGCCGGCCGGTGGTGGGAGTGAGATCGTCGATCCGGTGGTGCTGGTCGGACGCGGCGTGGGCGGGAGTGACCTCGCCGTCGGCCGGTGGTGGTGGGGGTGACCTCGCCCTCGGGTGGTCGTGGCCCGGCCGATGGCCGGAGAGAGACCGCGCCGCCGGGTGTGCCTGGCCCGGTGATCCGGTCAGGGACACCCGACGACGATCCGGGTCAGCGCCACCCGGCGGACGGGTTCGGTCAGCTGGTGGTCACCAGCAGGTGTTGCCGTCGGTGCGCCGGCTTCGTTGCCTCGTCGATCAGGGCTATGGCGAAGTCCGCATACGAGACACGGTCGGCGAGGTCGGCGGCCGCTGCCACCCGGTAGCCGCCCGTGCGGGGGCCCTCGTGGTCGAAATCGCCCGCCGGGCTCACGTACAGCCAGTCCACGGGGCTTTCGCGCAGTACCTCCAGCCCCGCCGCGTGTGCTTCGCAGAACGGGCGGAACTCGGGTGGGGAACCGGGGGCGTCCACCGGCCGCTGGCCCGTCGCATCGGGCGCCAGGACGGACAGGCCGACGACGATCAGGCGCGCCGGCCCCGACTCGACCAGCGCGCGGGCCGAGGACGTGAAGAAACCGTGCGGATCGGTGCCCTCCCCGTACACCGCGGCCGTCGAGATCACCGCGTCTTGGCCCTTCACCAGCGCCGCCACCGAGGACACATCGGTCACGTCACCAGCCACCAGGTCGACTCCCTCCGGCGCCTGGTGCTTCCCGGGGTCACGGACCACCGCCGTCACCTCGTGACCGCGCCGCGCGGCCTCCGCGACCACCTGCCGTCCCGCGCGCCCGCCGGCGCCGAAAACCACGATTCTGCTCATACCGCGACCGTAGCCAGCACCCCGGTTTCCACCCGGATACCGGCTACCGTGGCAGCATGCGCAAACCCCTGCCGCCGGACATGTTCGACGAACTCTGCCCCTCGGACCTGGCGCCGATCCGCTTCGGCGACAAGTGGGTGCCACTGGTGATCGCCTGCCTCGAGGACGGCCCCCGGCGCTTCTCGGAACTCCGCGTGCCGCTGCGCCGCGTCACGCCCAAGGCCCTCACCAAGTCGCTGCGCGGGCTCGAACGCCACGGCCTCGTCCGCCGCACCAGCCAGCCCGGCACGCCACCCGGGTCTATCCCGTGATCGGTGTTTCTGGCGGTTCGGTTAGTAGGTTTCGGCGGCCGGCCAGCGGTCACCGAAGGTGATGGCGAAGGCGTTGAGTACGGGTTTCCAGCGCATCGTCCATCGGGCGCG
>NZ_PQHY01000150.1:0-3813 GCF_003385175.1 Amycolatopsis ruanii | reverse complement strand
TCTTCCGCCGCTGCACCCAGTTCCGCAACGTCTGTGCCTCATCAACGGACAAGGCCAACTCAGGCAGCTTCGGATTCGGCATGCCGCACCCTACAGCTGAACTCGAATTAACGACTCAGGACACTAGCGGCCGTGGCGCAGGCGCAGCAGGGTGCGGGCCAGAGCCACGTGCGCCGGCTTGCGGTCGAACGACATCAGGTCCAGCAGCGGCCGGAACCGTTGCCGCGTCACGGACTTCGCCCGGGCGAACTCCCGCAGGCCGTCCGCGCCGTGGATGCGGCCGAAACCGGATTCGCCCACGCCGCCGAAGGGCAGTGACGGCACCGCGGCGAACCCCAGCACCGAGTTGATCGACACGCCACCGCAGCGCAACCGCCGGGCCGCCGTCTCCGCCGTCCGGCGGTCCCGGCTGAAGATCGACGCCGCCAGCCCGTACCGGCTCTCGTTGGCCAGGTCCACGGCGTGGTCCAGGTCGCGGGCGCGGTTGACCACCAGCGTCGGGCCGAAGGTCTCCTCGGTGACCGCCGCGCTGTCCTCCGGCACGCCGGTGACCACGACCGGCGCCACGAACGGCGCCCGCACCGACTCCCGGCCGCCGACGACCGCCTTCCCGCCGCGGTCCAGCGCGTCGCCGATGTGCCTGCCGATGACGTCCAGCTGCCCGGGCATGGTGATCGGCCCGTACGACGAGCCCGGCTGGACGCGGCCCGCCAGCTCCTCGACCCGCCGGACGAACTCGCCGAACACCGATTCGTCCACATAGGCCCGTTCCACCCCGGCGCAGGTCTGTCCCGCGTTGCCGAACGCGCCGAACACGGCCGCCTGCGCGGCGGCGTCGAGGTCCGCGTCCGCCGCGACGATCAGCGCGTCCTTGCCGCCGCACTCCGCCACCACCGGCGTGAGCGACTCCGCGCACGACGCGAGCACATTCCGCGCGGTGGCGCCGGAACCGGTGAACGCGACCTTGTCCACACCGGACGCGCACAGGCTCGCGCCGGTCGCGCCGTCCCCGATGACGACCTGAAACGGCGGCTCTTCAGGCCTCAGCTCGGCCCATCGGTCGGCGAGCCACCGCCCAGTGCCCGGCGTGTACTCGCTCGGCTTGAACACGACGGCGTTGCCCGCGGCCAGCGCGTAGGAGATCGAACCCATCGGGGTGTAGACCGGGTAGTTCCACGGGCCGATCACGCCGACCACGCCCATCGGCTGGTACTCCAGCGTGGCCGCCTGGTGTGCGGCGAGCAGGCCGGCGGGGACCCGGCGCGGGCCGAGCACGCGCTCGGCGTGGCCGGCCGCCCAATCCAGGTGCTCGACCGCGAGCATGATCTCCAGGAGCGCGTCGTCGAGGGGCTTGCCGGTCTCGGCGCTCATCAGCCCGGCCAGCTCGCCGGCGCCCTGGGCCAGCGCCCGCTTCCAGCGCCGCAGCCACGAGCGCCGGCCGGACCAGCCCAGGCCCGACCACCACCGGGCGGCCTCCCGCGCGCGGTCGACCGCGGCGCGGACGTCCTCGGCGGTCGCGACCGGGTACTCACCGACGACCTCCCCGGTCGCCGGGTCGAGCGAGCGCAGCGTCTCCTGCACCGACGTCATCGTCGTCTCCTCGGGCTTGAGTCTGATGGCGCGATCATATATTTGGTATGAGGTCAGATACAAGAAGATGGGTGGTTCCGATGCTCGACCTCAACCCCGACCTGCGCGCGTTCGCCGCGGCGATCGACGAGTTCTGCCGCCGCGAATGCGGCACCCGTGAGCAGCGCGACGCGCTCACCGGCAACGGGACGGAGAATCACCACGGCGGCCTCTACCGGAGGATGGCCGAGCTGGGCTGGCTCGGGGCCGGCCTGCCCGAGGAGTACGGCGGCGCCGGCGGCGGGATGACCGAGATCGCGGTGTTCGCCGAGCGCAGTGCCTACGGTCTCGCGCCGGTGGGCGGGTACACGACATCGATCATCGCGGCCGGCCCGTACCTGAAGTTCGGCACCGAGAAGCAGCGCACCGAGGTGATCGGCGGGGTCGCCGCGGGTGCGGTCGAGGCGATCTCCATGTCCGAGCCGGGCGCCGGTTCCGACGTGGCCGCCCTGACCTGCAAGGCCGAGCGGGTCGACGACGGGTACTTGATCAACGGCCAGAAGACGTGGTGCTCCAACGCGCACCTCGCCGACCACATCCTGCTCGTCGCCCGCACGTCCGGGAAGCGCCACGACGGGCTGACCATGTTCTGCGTGCCCACCGGCGCCGAGGGGTTGCGGATCAAGGGCATCGACACGATGGGCGGGCGGGAGGTCAACGACCTGTACTTCACCGACTGCCTGGTGCCCGCCGAGTCCGTGGTGGGCGAGGCCGACCGGGCGTGGCACCAGCTGACGGCGGGCCTGAACGCCGAACGGCTCATCCTCGCCGCGACGATGCTCGGCCGGGCGAAGCGGATCCTCGACGACACCCTGGAGTACGTGCGGCAGCGCACCCAGTTCGGCCGTCCGATCGGGACGTTCCAGGCGCTGCGGCACCGGATCGCCGACCTGGCGACCGAGCTGGCGTGCTGCGAGCTGCTGGTGTACCGGGTGGCGGCGATGGCGGACGAGCACCCGGACCGGCAGCTGCCGCGGGAGGCCTCGATGGCGAAGCTGAAGGTGACCGAGACCGCGAAGCAGATCGCGCTCGAGGGAATGCAGATGATGGGCGGCTACGGCTACGCGACCGAGTACGACATGGAGCGCCACCTACGGGCCACCGTGGTGAGCACCGTGTACGGCGGCACGAGCGAGGTGCAGCGGGACATCATCGGCAAGACGTACGGCCTCTGAGCGGGCCTCGCGCCCGGGCGCGGAACTCACGCACCCGGGCGCGGAACTCACGCGCCTGAGCGCAGGACTCGCGTGCCCGAGTGTGGGACTCGCGCCGGTTCGGCCTGGGCGCGAGTCCCACGTTCGTCCGCGCGAGTTCCACGTTCGTGGGTGCGAGTTCCGCGTTCGTGGGCGCGAGTTCTGCCGTCGCGGGTGCGGGTGCGCCGGGTGCCGGCTGTGCCTCCCGGCGAGTGGTGCTCCGGCAACCGCCTCTTCAGAGCCACTCCGGCCGTGACGAGCCCCGCGGCACGAGCACCGTCCGGTAGCGGCCCGGCGTCGCCGACATGCGCACCTGGTCCGTGACCCCCTGGTAGCGCCCCAGGGGCGTGTCGGCGGTGAAGGTCTCCGGGTCCAGGTACTCGTGCTCCTCACCACGGCCCGCGACCTCCGTCGCGTACGTCTTGTCGAACACGCCCAGCCCCAGGATCCACAGCGCCGCCCGCGTCAGCGACACGTGCACCCGGTAGCTCCCGCCGTCCCGGGCCCGCCGCGCCAGCGCCTCCACGATCCCCGCCGCCATCAGCCACGACACGATGTAGTCGTTGACCACCAGGATCGGCGGCAGCGCCGGCCGCACCCCGTCGCCCTCCAGGTGCATCATCCCGACCAGGCTGCCCGCGCTCTGGTCGAACCCCACCCGGTCCGCCCACGGCCCCTGCTGCCCGTTCAGCGACGCCGTCGCGTGGATGATTCCGGGCCGCACCGCCGCGGCCTCCTCCGCCGAGAACCCGATCTTGTCCAGATACCCCGGTCGCCGGTTGGCGTAGAAGACATCGGCGTCCCGCAGCAACGACCGCAGCAGCCCGGCCCCCGCGGACTCGTACGGGCTGATCGTCGCCGACCGCACCCCCACGTTCGCCGTGATGTAGGTGACGTCGTGCTCCAGTTCGCCGGGCCGCCACACGTTCAGCACGTCCGCCCCGTGCAACGCCAGCGCCCGGCCCACCCCCGCGCCGGCGATGACGTGCCC
>NZ_PQHY01000015.1:0-117347 GCF_003385175.1 Amycolatopsis ruanii | reverse complement strand
GCTCCGGTGGGCGGCGAGCCCAGGGTCGGCGGGCCCAGCGGTGGCGGCTTCAGGGGCGGGGGATGTTGCGCAGGTTGCTGCGCGCCAGCTCGACCATCTTGCCCACCCCGCCGTTCAGCACTGTCTTGCTCGCGGCCAGCGCGAAGCCCCGCAGCATTTCGCTTGTGATCTTGGGTGGGATGGACATCGCGTTGGGGTCGGTGGTCAGTTCGACCAGTGCGGGGCCCTGGTGCTCGAACGCCTTGGTCAGCGCGGCGCGCACCTCGCCCGGCTGGTCGACCCTCGTGGACCAGATCCCGCACGCCGCCGCGATCGCGCTGAAGTCGACCGGCGCGTGGTCCGTGCCGTAGGACGGCAGGCCGTCCACGAGCATCTCCAGCTTCACCATCCCCAGCGAGGCGTTGTTGAACAGCACCACCTTCACCGGCACGTCGTACAGCGACAGCGTCAGCAGATCACCCATCAGCATCGCCAGACCGCCGTCGCCCGAGATGGACACCACCTGGCGGCCCGGGGCGGACAGCGCGGCGCCGATCGCGTGCGGCAGGGCGTTCGCCATGCTGCCGTGGCGGAACGAGCCGATCACCCGCCGCCGCCCGTTCGGCGTCAGGTACCGGGCCGCCCACACGTTGCCCATCCCGGTGTCCACAGTGAACACCGCGTCGTCGGCGGCGACCTCGTCCAGGACCGCCGCGGCGTACTCCGGGTGGATCGGCGTGTGCCGCTCGATGTCCCGCGTGTACGCGTCGACCACCTTCTCCAGCCGCCGCGCGTGCTCGCGCAGCATCCGGTCCAGGAAGGACCGGTCGGTGCGCTGCCGCAGCCGGGGCAGCACCGCCGCCAGCGTCTCCTTCACCGACCCGTGCACCGCCAGGTCCAGCGGCGTCCGGCGGCCCAGCTGCGCCGGGTTCGTGTCGATCTGCACCGTGTGCGCCTGCGGCAGGAACCCGTCGTACGGGAAGTCCGTGCCCAGCAGCACCACCCGATCCGCCTCGTGCATCGCGTCGTAGCACGCGCCGTACCCGAGCAGCCCGCTCATGCCGACGTCGTAGGGGTTGTCGAACTGGATCCACTCCTTGCCGCCCAGCGAGTGGCCCACCGGCGCGAGCAGACGGCCGGCCAGCGCCATCACCTCGTCGTGCGCGTCCCGGCAACCCGCGCCGGCGAACAGCATCACCTTCTCGCCGCTGTCGAGCACCTCGACCAGCTCCGCGATCGCCGCCTCCCGCGGCACCACCGGCGACGGCTCGACCAGGTGCACCGTCTCGGCCCTCGAACCGGTGGCCCGCCGCTCCGCCACGTCACCGGGGATGCTCAGCACCGACACCCCGCCCCGCCCGACCGCGGTCTGCATCGCGATCCGCAGCAGCCGCGGCATCTGGTCCGCCTGCGACACCAGCTCGCTGAAGTGGCTGCACTCGGCGAACAACTGCTCCGGGTGCGTCTCCTGGAAGAACCCGGTGCCGATCTGGCCGGACGGGATGTGTGAGGCGATCGCCAGCACCGGCGCGCCGCTGCGGTGCGCGTCGTACAGACCGTTGATCAGGTGCAGGTTGCCCGGCCCGCAACTGCCCGCGCACACGGTGAGCCGCCCGGTGATCTGCGCCTCCGCGGCCGCCGCGAACGCCGCCGTCTCCTCGTGCCGGACGTGCACCCACTCGATGCCCGGAGTGCGCCGCACCGCGTCCACGACCGGGTTCAGGCTGTCGCCGACGATCCCGTAGATGCGGCGAACCCCGCAGTCCCGCAGGATCCGCACCATCTGCTCGGCCACTGTCGCCATCGCCCCACCCTTTCTCTCCTGGGGCCCAGGGTCCTCTCGAAGCCGTGCCGGCGTCCACCCGACTTCACTCGTTACGGGCGAAAATCGAATTCGACACAATCAGGTGAGCCGGCCGCGGACCTCGTCGAAGTGGTGCCGCACGGCCGCCCCGATCGCCTCCGGATCGCCCGCGGCGATGGCGTCCACGATCCGCTGGTGCTTGGCCACCAGCGCGTCCGAGGGCGTGCGCGGCGCCCCGATGAGCGCCTCGGTCTGCCGGTAGACGCTCCAGAACAGGCGGATCAGCTCGGCGACCAGCTCGTTGCCGGCCGCGGTGCAGATCAGCTCGTGGAACTCGCCGTCCGCGGCCGCCGACGTCGCCGGATCGGCCATCCGGCGCACCCGCTCCGCGAGCTGTGCCAGCAGCTCGTCGTCCCGCTGCCGGGCGAGCTTGCGGGTCAGGTCGGTCGCCAGGATCTGCCGGACCTCCAGCAGATCGCGCAGCCCGCTCAGGTCGTCGCGCGAGCGGGCGCGCGTGCGGAACAGCAGCGACGGGCTGAGCGCGGTCATGCTCGCCGCGCCGACGAACGTGCCGTAGCCGTGCCGGATCTCCACGATGCCCAGGGCCTGCAACGTGCGCAGCGCCTCGCGGACGGAATTGCGCGCCGCGCCGAACTCCGCCATCAGCCGCGGTTCCGGCGGCAGCGGATCGCCGGGCCCGAGCCCGCGCCGGTCGATCAGCTCGACGATCGAGTCGGCCAGCTCCTGGCTGCGCGGGGTCCGCACTCTTGCCACCATCCGGAATCGTCGGCTAACGTTCCGCGGCATCATACGACGTCCAACGTCCCATGACTACCCCTCGATGCAGAGGTGAGGAACATGATCCCGTGGTACCGCAGGCTGGGCCCCGGCCAGTGGAAGGCGTTCGGCGCGGCGTGGCTGGGCTACCTGCTCGACGGCTTCGACTTCGTGATCATCACGCTGGTGCTCACCGAGCTGAGCGAGGAGTTCGACCTGTCGCTGGCCACGGCCGCCACGCTGGTGTCGGCCGCCTTCGTGTCGCGCTGGCTGGGCGGGCTCGCACTCGGCGCGTTCGGCGACCGCTTCGGCCGCCGCCCCGCGATGATCGCCTCCATCGTGCTCTACGCCGTCGGCACCGCGCTGTGCGGGTTCGCCTGGGACTACTGGTCGTTGTTCGTCTTCCGCGCGATCGTCGGCCTCGGCATGGCCGGGGAGTACGGCTCCAGCAGCACCTACGTCATGGAGAGCTGGCCGAAGGGCCTGCGCAACCGCGCCACCGGGTTCCTGCTGTCGGCCTACCCGATCGGCACGGTGCTGGCCGCCCGCGCCTACGACCTGATCGTGCCGAACCTCGGCTGGCGCTGGCTGTTCTGGCTCGGGATCGTGCCGGTGTTCGTGGCGCTGTGGCTGCGGCGCGCGCTGCCCGAGGCGCAGGACTGGACCGAGGAGGTGGCCTCCGGCAAGGCCGGTCCCACGAGCGCGTCCGCGCTGCTCGACCGGCGCTGGACCGCGCTGAACGTCGTGGTGACGCTGGTGCTCGCGACTTGCCTGGTGCTGATCTTTTCCGGTCACGCGGGGAACCTGTACCCGCTGTGCATCGCGTTGTGCGTGGCCGGGTTCGTGGTGTTCGGCGCGCAGATCAGCGGCCGCGCGTGGCCGGTGGCGGTGGGGCTGATGCTGACCGTGTTCTGCGCGTTCCTGTACTCGTGGCCGATCCAGTCGCTGCTGCCCACCTACCTGAAGACGGAGCTGCACTACAACGCCGGGCAGGTGGCCAACGCGCTGACCTGGGCCGGGCTCGGGTACGCGGCCGGGTCGTGCCTGGCCGGGATCCTCGGCGACCGGTTCGGCACGCGCACCACCTACGTCGGCGGGCTGCTGCTGTCGCTGGTGTTCGTGTTCCCCGCGTTCGCACTCGGCCCGGGCAGCATCGTGCTGGTGTGGGTGCTGCTGTTCGTGTTGCAGGGCACCAGTTCCGGCATCTCCGGGCTGCTGCCGAAGTACATCGGCGACCACTTCCCGACGCGCTCGCGCGCGGCGAGCCTCGGGTTCACCTACAACGTCGGCGCGCTCGGTGGCGCGGTCGCCCCGCTGCTGGGCGCCCAGGTGGCCGGGCACATCGGGCTCGGACCGGCGCTGGGCTGGCTCGCGGCCGGCCTGACGCTGCTCACCGCGCTGCTGGTCGGGTTCGACGTGCCGGCCCGCCTGGGCCGGATCGGGCGACGGGAGCCCGCGGAGGTCAGCTGAACCACGAGCGGCCGACGTGGGCCTCGGTGCCGTCCGGGAGCGGAACGTCCTCGCCGTCGGCGAGCCGGCGGCACAGCTCGAGCGCCCGCTCGTGGTGCGTGCCGGAGGAACTGCCGCCGCCGGGGTGCCACTGCGCGTCCCAGCCGCGTCCGTGCAGCGCCACGAACGGCCCGATGGCGGCGGTGACGGCCTCGTCGATCGCCTCCAGCAGGTCGTCGGAGCCCCAGTCGCACGCGTCGCAGCCGCAGTCCGGCTGCACCGACACCGCGATCTCCGGCCGGACGACGCCCACGTGCAGGACCGCGAGCGGCGCGTCCTGCTCCAGGAGCAGCAGCGGCAGCGTGCCCGGCCGGGCGGAGGTGATCCGGGCCCCTCGGTCGAACCGCTCCCCGTCGCCGAGCCGTCCCGGGGCGAGCGCCTCCACCGAGACACCGGGCTGGGTGCCCAGGACCTCGGCCCAGACGCGGGCGCGGGCGTGCACCACGCGGTACCGCCCGGGATCGGTCACCCGCGAGTACTCCTCGTCGCGCGGGAAGTCCGGGTCCGCGTGCGGATCGGGCCAGGAAGGCATGCGCAGGCGCGCGTAGCTCTCCGCCACCCGGGCGCGCAGGTCTTCCGCCGTCATGACTCGTTCGCCGTGATCCAGGCGGCGATCTGGCTGCGCGAGGTGAACCCGAGCTTGGCGAGGATGTGCTCGACGTGGGTTTCGGCCGTGCGCTGGGAGATCACCAGCTGCCCGGCGATCTGCCGGTTGCTCAGCCCCTTCGCCACCAGCGCGGCGATCTCCGACTCGCGGGCGGTCAGCGGGTTGCGGGACGGGCTTTCCGGCGCCGCGCGCGTGCGCCGCTCGTCCAGCGCGAACGCCACCGCCTTGCCGAACGCCATCGACGCCCCGAGCGCGAACTCCTGCTCGAACACCTGCCGCCCCAAAGCTTCCCGAGCCGGCAGCGCGGCGTGCGTCTGGGACACCTGCTGCAGCGCCGGCTCGATCCGTCCCGCGCCCGACAGCCGCCACGCGGTCGCCGCCGCGCCGAGCAGCCGGGCGGCCCGATCGTAGCGGCGTTCGGAGGCCGCGCACCAGGCGAGCGACTCCAGGCTGAGCGCGATCCCGGAGTGGTCGCCCGCCGGTTCGCGCAACCGGATCGCGTCGCGCTGCAGGCGTTGCGCGCGCTGCAGATCGCCCCGCCGCCACAGCGCCAGGCCCAGCACCCACACCGCCAGCGCCGTGTACCAGGGCGGATTGCCGTGCGCCGCGCACAGTTCCACCGCCTGCTCACCCGCCTGCTCGGCATCCGGTTCGCCGAGCACGAACCGCGCCAGCGCCAGGTACGGCAGGATCTGCAGGGACAGCCCGTCGTTGCCGATCTCCCGGCACGCCTCGTGCGCCTTCTCCAGCAGTTCGCACGCCCGTCGCGGGTCACCGAGGAAGTAGCGGCTGACGCCCTCGCACACCAGCAGCTCGACGCTGATCACCGGGTCGTCCAGCTCCGCCGCGATCGACCGGTACTCCCGCAGCCGCCCCGCGAACCCCTTGCGCACCCCGAGCCAGGTGCAGGTGAGCAGCGACGCGTGCAGCGCGCGGGCCCGTTCCCTTGACGCCCCGCCGTCGAGGCGGAGCACGCGGTCCAGCCACCGGCTGCCCTCGACCAGGTGCCCGCCGGCGATCCAGAACGTCGACAGGTTCCCGGCCATTTCCAGCGCGGGCCGCGGATCCGGCTCCTCCAGCCAGGACTCCAGCGCGGCGCGCAGGTTCGCGTGCTCGCTGTGCAGCCGCGCGATCCAGTCCTGCTGGCGCGCGGTGATCTTCTCCGCGGTGAACTGGCGGGCGAGCGCGCGGTAGAAGTCGCGGTGCCGCCGCGCGGACTCGGCGGGATCACCGTGCTCGGCCAGGCGCGCCGCGCCGAACTCGGCGAGCGTTTCCAGCATCCGGTAACGCGCGCTGTGCCCGTAGGTCTCCCGCACCCGCACCAGAACTGATTTGTCGACCAGCCCGGCGAGCAGGCCGAGGACCGTCTCACCGCCGATGTCCTCGCCCACGCACACGTACTCGGCCGCCGGCAGGTCGAACCCGCCGCGGAACACCGACAGCCGCTCCCACACCCGCTGCTCGGCGGGCAGGCACAGCCGGTAGCTCCAGTCGACGAGCGCCTCCAGGCCCTGCTGGCGCGGCGGCGCGGTGCGGGAGGCCTCGGTCAGCAGCGCGAACCGGTCGGTCAGGCGGTCGTTCAGCTCGGCCAGCGACAGCGTGCGCAGCCACACCGCGGCCAGCTCGATGGCCAGCGGCAGCCCCTCGACGTGGCGGCAGATGGCGGCGATGAGCGCCTCGTTCCCGGCGGTCAGCGCGAACCCCGGCGACACCGCGGCGGCGCGGTCGGCGAACAGCGACATCGCGTCCCAGCCCTCGGTGCCCTCGGTCGTCCCGCTCCGCTCGGGCAGGCTCAGCGGTTCCACCGGCAGCAGGTGCTCGCCCTCGACGGAGAGCCGCTGGCGGCTGGTGGCGAGCACGCGCAGCCCGCTCGTCACGGCGAGCAGCTTGCCGATCAGGGTCGCGCACGCGTCGGTGAGGTGCTCGCAGTTGTCCAGCACCAGCAGCACCTGCCGGTCGCCGAGGAACTGGGCGAGCCGGTCCGCGGGCTCGACGGCCTCGTCGCGCAGGCCGAGCGCGGTGGCGACGGTCTGCGGCAGCAGCGCCGGGTCGTCCAGGGCGGCGAGCTCGGCGAAGTGCACCCCGTCCGGGAACGCGCGTTTCAGCCCGACCGCGGCCCGCACCGCGAGCCTGGTCTTGCCGACCCCGCCGAGCCCCGTCAGCGTCACCAGGCGCGTGACGGACAGCAGCCGCCGGATGTCCGCGAGCTCCTGCCGCCGGCCGACGAAGCTGGTGAGCTCGCTCGGAAGTGTGCCCGCCACCGCCACAGCCTAGTTCTCCGGCGCGGTGATCGGTGGGGTCGTGATGGTGCGGAGATGATGCACTCGCGCTGCCCTCCCGCGGGCGGCCGCGCTGCCGCCGGTTGGCCGCCTGGTGGCCGGCCCGGTTCTCGCGTAACGTCCGACCTGCGGTTATGTCGGCAGGAGCGGAGGGCCCCGGCGATGCGATCGATGTGGAAGGGCTCGGTGTCGTTCGGGCTGGTCACGATCCCGATCAACCTCTACGCGGCCACCGAGAACAAGAACGTGTCCCTGCGCCAGGTGCACGTCACCGACGGCGGGCGCATCCAGTACAAGCGCTTCTGCACCATCGACGGCGAAGAGGTGCCCTACGCCGACATCGCCAAGGGGTACGAGACCGACGACGGCGAGATGGTCGTGATCACCGACGAGGACCTCAAGGAGCTGCCGCTGTCCAGCTCGAACGTCATCGACGTGCTGGAGTTCGTGCCGCTGGAGGCCATCGACCCGCTGCACTTCGACCGGCACTACTACCTGGAGCCGCAGAAGGCCGCGGTCAAGCCGTACGTGCTGCTGCGCGACGCGCTGCACAAGTCCGGCAACGTCGCCATCGCCAAGGTCGCCCTGCGCCAGCGCGAGACCCTGGCCCTGCTGCGCGTGCACGCCGACGTCATGGTCATGACCACCATGCTGTGGCCGGACGAGGTGCGCACCCCGGATTTCGGGTTCCTGCGCGACGAGCTGCCTCAGGTCCGGCCGCAGGAGCTGAGCATGGCCGGCTCGCTGATCGAGTCGCTGTCCGAGCCGGTGTTCGACCCGGACAAGTACACCGACCAGTACCGCGAGGCGCTGGAATCGGTGATCGAGGCGAAGATCGCGGGCAAGAAGACCACCCGGCCGAAGGGGCGCGCGCCCCAGACCGACGTGGTCGACCTGATGGCCGCCCTGGAGGCGAGCGTCAGCGAGGCCAAGAAGGCGCGCAAACCGGCCAAGCGCACGGCCGCGAAGAAACCCGCCGCCCCCTCGGCGCGCACCCGCCGCTCGCCGAAGAGCGCCTGACCTCACCCGACACGCCGGGACCTCCTCCCACCTTCCGGTGAGGCGTGGTGGTACCAAGGTGCCGCAACACGAACCGGCGGAAGGTGTCAGACATGGAGTGCCCCAGCTGCGCACGGGACCTCGACCACTGCCACGGCACCCTCGTCCTGCACGTGGACGCCCTGGTCGAGTGCACCGAACCGGACTGCACCGACACCGACCTGGTGCGGCACAGCCTCACGATCCGGTGCGACGAGGTCGACGGTGACTGCGTCTGCACGGCCGACTACGTCGTCGAGTACGCCCGGGCGTCCTGATCACCGCACCACGTTGACCAGCGGTTCGCCCCGGGCGAAGCGCTCCAGCTGCTGTTCCACCAGCCGCTTCGCGCGGGGGTGGAACGAGTCCGAACCACCCGCCACGTGCGGGGTGATGATCGCGCCCGGCAGCTGCCACAGCGGGTGATCCGCGGGCAGCGGTTCCGGGTCCACCACGTCCAGCGCCGCCCGCAGGCGGCCGTCCGCGACCTCCTTCGTCAGCGCCGCGGTGTCGATCGCGGTGCCGCGGCCGACGTTCACCACCAGCGCGCCGTCCGGCAGGGCCGACAGTTCCGGCGCCCCGATCAGGCCGCGGGTGGCCGGCGTGTCCGGCAGGATCAGCACGACGATGCTCGCGCCCGGCAGGAGTTCCGGCAGCTCGTCGATGCCGTGCACGCCGTCGCGCGCGGTGCTCGCCACGCGCACGACGTCGGCCTCCCCGGCTTCCAGGTACCGCTCGATGGCCTTGCCGATCGAGCCGTAGCCGATCAGCAGGACGCGCTCGTCGGCCAGCGAGCGGGTGTGCTCGCGGTCCCACGAGCCGGTGCGCTGCTGGGCGAACCAGCGCGGCAGGTCCCGCTGCGCGGCCAGGACGAGGGCGAGGGTGTGCTCGGCGACGCTGAGGTCGTGCAGGCCGCGCCCGTTGGCCAGGGTGACGCCGTCCGGGATCAGCGGCAGCAGGCTGTCCACCCCCGCGGACAGCGACTGCACGGCCTTCAGAGACGGCATCTTCGCGATCAGTTCCTGCGGCTCCGGACCGCTGTCGTAGGGCAGCACGTAGAACTCGACGTGCTCCAGGTCCGGTGGTGCGCCGGTGCCGTCATAGACGGCGGTGTCCAGGCCGTCCGGGACGGCCAGACCGGACCAGGGCAGCAGAACTCGGGGCGTCATGCGACCTTCCTCTTCGGGGTGCGGACGGCGAGCAGGACCAGCGCGGACGCGGCCATCGTGCCCGCCAGCATCAGGAACGCCGCGGCGTCGGTGCCGGTGGCGGTGCGCAACCAGCCCACCAGATACGTGCCGAGGAAGCCACCGAGCGCGCCGGCGGAGTTGACCAGCGCCACGGCGACACCGGCGGTGCGGCGCGGCAGCAGCTCCGGGATCATCGCGAAGAACGGGCCGTAGGGCGCGTACATCGCGATCCCGGCGAGGACCAGCAGCGGGAACGACAGCCAGAAGGCGTCGTGCCCGGCGAGGTAGGAGCCGTAGAAGGTGACCGCGCCGGCGAGCAGCCACGGCCAGATGTAGCGGATGCGCCGGTTGCTGCGGTCGGAACCACGCGAGTTGAGCAGCATCGCGACGACGGCGAAGGCGTAGGGGACGGCCGACAGCAGGCCGGTGGCGCCGATACCGGCGGACGACCCGGCCTTGACGATCGAGGGCAGCCAGAACACGAACCCGTACACGCCGACGCTCCACAGCAGGTACTGCGCGGACAACACCAGCACGGCCGGGGTGCGCAGGGCGTCGATCAGCGGGTGGCGGCCGGTGGTGTCGGTGGTGGTCGCGAGTTCGGCCTGCTCGGCGGAGATGGCGGCGTCGACGGCCGCGCGTTCGGCCGGGGCCAGCCAGGGCGCGTCGGCTGGCCGGTCGCGGACCTGGGCGCGGAAGTAGAACGCCCAGATCAGGGCGGGCACGCCCTCGATGATGAACATCCCGCGCCAGCTGGTGGCCTCGATGAGGTAGCCCGACGCGGCGGACAGCCACATCACCGTGACCGGGTTGCCGAGGATGAGGAAGGCGTTGGCGCGGCCGCGTTCGGCCTTGGTGAACCAGCGCGCGAGCAGGACCACCAGCGCGGGCAGCACGGCCGCCTCGACCGCGCCGAGCAGGAAGCGGACGACGATCAGCAGCGGGACGGAGCTGAGCAGGCCCTGCAGCGTGGCGAGCGCGCCCCAGGCCAGGACCGACCAGAAGATCAGGTCGCGGACGCTGCGGTGGTCGGCGTAGAGCACGCCCGGGACCTGCAGCAGGAAGTAGCCGGCGAAGAACGAGGCCGCGATCAGGCCCGAGGTCGAGCTCGTGATGCCCAGGTCCTCGGACATGCCCCCGGCCGCCGCGATCGAGAAGTTCGAGCGGTCGAGGTAGGCGAGGCTGTAGGTCACGAAGACGATCGGGATCAGGCGCAGCCAGCGCTGCCTGCCCAGTTGTGCGGACGCGCCGGTCGTGCCGGTCAGTGGCGGGCTCTCCAAGGCGGCCTCCTTGCCGTTCTTTCCGTGATATGGAAAGCTCTTCCGCAATGCGGTACTTGATCGAGTGTGGAACGTTGACCGGGTGGCGTCAAGGGGTGGTGCGTGGCTGACATGGTGGGCAAGGCCCTGCGGGTGCTGTCGCTGCTCGGCGAGTACCCGGACGGGGCCGGGGTGTCGGAGCTGGCGCGGCGGGCCGGGTACCCGGTGAGCACGACGCACCGGTTGCTGAGTTCGTTGCAGGAGCAGGGTTTCGCGCGCAGTGATCCGGGGTCGAAGCGGTACGCGCTGGGGTTGCGGCTGTTCGAGCTGGGGCAGCGGGTGTCGCACGCGCGGGGGTTCGCCGGGGTGGCGTTGCCGGTGCTGCGGGCGCTGACGGAGCAGACCGGCGAGCCGACGCTGATGGCGGTGCTGGACGGGCATGAGCAGGTCTACGTGCACTCCGTGCAGGGCCCGCGGCAGATCCAGATCCGGGGCGAGCCGGGGCTGCGCGGGCCGCTGCACTGCACGGCGATGGGCAAGTGCCTGGTGGCGTTCGCGCCCGCGCCGGTGCGGGAGGAGCTGGTGGGTTCGCTGGAGCTGGCGGAGCTGGCGCCGCGGACGATCACCTCGCGGGAGGAGTTCGCGCGGGAGATCCGTTCGGTGCGGTCCCGCGGCTACGCGATGGCCGACGAGGAGCACGAGCCCGGCATCCGGGCGGTCGGAGTGCCGATCCTGGGCCCCGACGGCGTGGCGATGGCCGCCCTGTCCACGGCGGCGCCCGCGTACCGGATCTCGGTGGCCGAGCTGGAGGCCTTCGTACCGGCCCTCCAGGAGGCGGCGCGGGAGCTGGGCGCGGTGCTGCCCCGCTGAGAGGGCGCTCTGCCGTGCCGTCCCGGGCGCCTTTCCTCGGGAGGCGGCCGCGGGCGCGCCCGCAGCCGCCTGCTTCGCCGGGCGGCAGCGCGCTCAACCCCCGCGGCCGAGCGCACCACCTTTCCCCGGCCGCAGCCCGAACGCGGAACTCACCCCGCCGGGGGCAGCTCGGTGCGCCTCAGCGCGGTTCGCCCACGCGGAACCCACCCCGCCGGGGGCAGCTCGGCGCGCTTCAGTGCGGTTCGCCCACGCAGAACCGGTTTCCCTCCGGGTCCTCGAGCACCGTCCACGCCAGGCCGGGCACCTCGTGCTCGCCGAGCGCCGTCGCGCCGAGGCCGACCAGCCGGGCGACCTCGCCCTCCCGGTCGGTGGTCGCCAGGTCCAGGTGCAGCCGGTTCTTCCCGGCCCGCTCCTCCGGCACCTGCTGGAACCCCAGCCGCACCCCGCCTTCGCGCGCGGGCGTCAGCACCAGGTACTCACCCCAGTCCTGGTCGATCCGCACGCCGAGCGCGCCGCACCAGAACGCCGCCATCTGCCGTGGATCCGCGCAGTCCACGGTCACCATCCCCAGTTCGAGAGTCATGCCCGGACGGTAGCGCGCCGCACCGACAATTCCGGCCCGCCCGATAACCGCTGGACGCCCCTGACTACCCTGTTCACACCGTGTTTCGACGCCGAGGAGCAGCCCAGTGATCACCAGGATGTCGTCGTTGTTCCTGCGCACGCTGCGCGAGGACCCGGCCGACGCCGAGGTTCCCAGCCACAAGCTGCTGACGCGGGCCGGCTACGTCCGCCGGGTCGCGCCGGGCGGGTACTCGTGGCTGCCGCTGGGCCTGCGGGTGCTGCGCAACATCGAGCGGGTCGTCCGTGAGGAGATGGCGGCGATCGGCGGGCAGGAGATCCTCTTCCCCGCGCTGCTGCCGCGCGAGCCGTACGAGGCGACCGGCCGCTGGACCGAGTACGGCGACGCCCTGTTCCGCCTCAAGGACCGCAAGGGCGCCGACTACCTCCTCGGCCCCACGCACGAGGAGCTGTTCGCCCTCACCGTGAAGGGCGAGTACAGCTCGTACAAGGACTACCCGGTCATCCTGTACCAAATCCAGACCAAGTACCGCGACGAGGCGCGCCCCCGCGCGGGCATCCTGCGCGGCCGCGAGTTCGTCATGAAGGACTCCTACTCCTTCGACCTCGACGACGACGGCCTGTCCCGGTCCTACCAGCTGCACCGCGACGCCTACATCCGCCTCTTCGACCGGCTGGGCCTGGAGTACGTGATCGTCACGGCCACCTCCGGCGCGATGGGCGGCTCGGCGTCCGAGGAGTTCCTCGCCGTCTCCGAAACGGGTGAGGACACCTACGTCCGCAGCAACGCCTCCGGGTACGCGGCCAACGTCGAGGCCGTCGTCACCCCGCCGCCGCCCGCGCAGTCCACCGAGGACAAGCCGGACGCGCAGGTGCACCACACGCCGAACACGCCGACCATCCAGACGCTGGTCGACTACCTCAACACCAAGACCGATCTGGGCCGCACCTTCACCGCTGCGGACACACTCAAGAACGTGATGGTGAAGATCCGCCAGCCGGGCGAGAAGGACTGGCAGATCCTCGGCATCGGGATCCCCGGTGACCGCGAGGTCGACCAGAAGCGCCTCGAAGCGTCGCTGGATCCGGCCGAGGTCGCGCTGCTCGAGGAGGCCGACTTCGCCGCCAACCCGTTCCTCGTCAAGGGTTACATCGGCCCGAAGGCGTTGCAGGACAACGGGGTTCGCTACCTCGTCGACCCGCGCGTGGTCACCGGCACGGCGTGGGTCACCGGCGCCGACAAGGCCGACCACCACGTCGTCGACCTCGTCGCCGGCCGCGACTTCCACCCCGACGGCACGATCGAGGCCGCCGAGGTGCGCGAGGGCGACGCCTCGCCGGACGGGCAGGGCACGCTGGTCGCGGCGCGCGGCATCGAGATCGGACACATCTTCCAGCTGGGCCGCAAATACACCGACGCGTTCCAGGTCGACGCCCTCGGCGCGGACTCGAAGCCGATCCGCATCACGATGGGCTCCTACGGCGTCGGCGTGTCCCGCCTGGTCGCGGTGATCGCCGAGCAGAGCCACGACGAGCTGGGCCTGGTGTGGCCGCGCGAGATCGCGCCGTACGACGTGCACGTGGTGATCGCGGGCAAGGACGAGTCGATCGCGGCGGGCGCCGAGAAGCTGGCCGCCGACCTCGACGCGGCCGGCGTGCAGGTCCTGCTGGACGACCGCAAGGCCACGCCGGGCGTCAAGTTCGCCGACGCCGAGCTGGTCGGGGTGCCGACGATCCTGGTCGTCGGCCGCGGCCTGGCGAAGGGCGTGGTCGAGGTCAAGGACCGCAAGTCCGGCGACCGCGAGGAGATCGCGGTGGACGCCGTGGTGGACCACCTGGTGAAGCTCGTCCGCGGCTGACCGAGCTTCCGGAAACGGCCCGCCCCGGCGGGCCGTTTCCCGTTCGGTCAGCCGAACACCGCGGACAGCACCAGCTTCGTGTCGCCGAGGTCGCGCAGCACCACCTGCGCCCCGGCCTCCCGGAGTGCCTCCGAATCGAAGCGGCCCGTCGCCACGCCGACCGCGACCGCGCCGTGGGCACGTGCGGCGTCGATGTCGTGCGGTGTGTCGCCCACGACGATCACCGACGCCGGCTCGAACGGCCGCCCGAGCGCGGCGTGCGCCCGGTCCACCGCGTACGCCACCAGGTCCGGCCGGTACGCGGACAGGTCGCCGTAGCCGCCGATCTCGAAGTCGAGATGCGTGTGCAGCCCGAACGCGGACAGCTTGTGCCACGCGACCTCCCGCAGGTTCCCGGTCACCAGCGACTGCACCGCACCCGCCTCGGCCACCCCCGCCAGCGCCGTCGCCGCGCCGGGCAGCGCCAGGCCGCGCTTCGCCAGCTCCGGCAGCGCCAGCTCGGACACCGCGGTCAGCGCCGCCCACATCTTCCGGATCAGCTCTTCGGTCGGCTCGATCCCGTGCCGCGTCAGCACTTCGGCGGTGATCGCGCGCTCGGTCCGCCCGAAGAAGTCCGGCATCTCGGTCATCGCGACCCCGGTCACCTCTTCGAGCACCTGCCGGTACCAGCCGCGGCCGGCGCCGCGCAGGTCGATGAGGGTCTGGTCGATGTCCCACAGCACCAGGCGGTGCGCACTGCTCGTCACATCCGCTGACGCTACCAAGACCGTTATTCATCAAGCGTTGACTTCGATCGCCCTGCCGGGCTAGCGTGGATGAATTCAACGTGTGCAGAAATTATTCAGGGAGGTCCCCATGGCCGGCACATCCCGGAGGCCGACAGCCGGACTGGCGGCCCTGGCCGGTGCGGTGATCGCGGTGGTGCTGGGATTCCTCACCGTCGGGGTCCAGGCGTCGGTCGAACCACACGGCCTGCCCGTGGCGGTCGCGGTGCCCGACAACGCCCCGCCGCAGCTGCGCGCCGCGGCCGGGCAGCTTTCGACCCACAGCGGCGAGGCCCTGAGCTGGCAGGTCACCTCACCCGCGGAGGCCAGGCGGCTGCTCGACGACAAGGACGTCTACGGCGTCCTGGAACTGGCGCCCGGGCAGGTCGGCGTCGTCGTGTCGGGCGCGGTGAACCCGAGCGGCACGCAGATCGCCCAGCAGGCCCTCACCGGCGCCGGGCAGGCGCTCTCGACGGCCTTGAGCCAGGCGACCGGCACCCCGGCCGCCCCGGTGCGGGTGGAAACCGTGCACCCGGCGAGCCCGGCCGGCCGGACCGCGCCGCTCGCGGTGAGCGTCCTCGCGTGGGTGGGCAGCCTGGCCGCGGGCGCGCTGCTGGTCGTCCTCGCCCAGCGCGCCGGGCGGCGGGTCGGCCTGACCGCGCGCCTCACGCAGGTGACCGTCACCGCGGTACTGATCACCGGGGTCGCCGCCGGGTTCCTGGCGCTGTGGGACTCGTCCCTGCCGCTGGGCTGGGACGTGCTCGGCTACATCCTGCTGACCGCGGCGGCGTTCGCGGCCGTGCAGACCGCGTTGCTGCGGCTGCTGGGCATCCGGGCGATGGCGATCCTCGCGCCGCTGTACCTGCTCGCGCCGAACGTCGCCGGGCAGGTGCCGGAGCTGCTCAACCCGGCCTACCGGATCCTGCTGTGGTCGTGGACGCCGTTCCGGTTCTCCACCGAGGGCACCCGCAGCCTGCTGCAGGGCACCCCGGACGCACCCGACGTCACCACCGGGATCTGGGTGCTCGGCGCGATGCTGGTCGCCGGCCTGGTGGTCGTCCTCTGGCCGGGGCGCGCGAAGCGGTCCGCGCCGGCGGAGGCGGCGCCGGAGCTTCAGCCGGCCAGGTAGCTGAACCGGACGCGCCGGACCGGGTTGTCGATGTTGGTGTCCACCAGGCAGATCGACTGCCAGGTGCCCAGCGCCGGCGACCCGCCCAGCACCGGGACGCTCGCGTAGGGCGGCACCAGCGCGGGCAGCACGTGGTCACGCCCGTGGCCCTTGCTGCCGTGCTGGTGGCGCCACCGGTTGTCCCGCGGCAGCAGCTCGTCCAGCGCGGTGAGCAGGTCGTCGTCACTGCCCGCGCCGGTCTCCAGGATCGCCAGCCCCGCGGTGGCGTGCGGCACGAAGACGTGCAGCAGCCCGTCGGACGCCTCGGCCTCGGCCAGGAACGCCTCGACCTGTTTGGTCAGGTCGTGCACGACGGCGCGGCCGCCGGTCGTCACCTCGATCTCCGTGGAGTACATGCCTCCCACGGTAGGCGTCCCAACGGGTGGTACGCGAAATAGCGCGCGCCACCCGGTCGCTGGACGGGGGGAGGCGAAAGGAGCGAGGCATGGTTCATCTCGCGGTGGCACTGGAGGGCGCGGGCTGGCATCCGGCCGCGTGGCGGGAGCCGGACGCGCGCCCGGACGAGCTGTTCCGCCCGCGGTACTGGGGCGATCTGGTGGTCGAGGCCGAACGCGGCCTGCTGGACTTCGTGACGATCGAGGACTCGCTCGGACCGGGGACCGACCGCACCGACCGCGTGCGGGGGCGGCTGGACGCGGTGCTGGTCGCGTCCCGCGTCGCGCCGCTGACCCGGCACATCGGGTTCCTGCCGACGGCGATCGTCACGCACACCGAGCCGTTCCACCTGTCCAAGGCGATCGCCACCCTCGACTACGTCTCGCAGGGCCGGGCGGGGGTGCGCGTCCGGATCGCGAGCAGCCCGGAGGACGCCGCGCACTTCGGTCGCCGCGAGTTCCCGGTCCCGCTGCCCGACCTGGTCGAGGAGGCCGGCGACTGGGTCGAGGTCGTGCGGCGCCTGTGGGACAGCTGGGAGGACGACGCGGAAATCCGCGACGTCGCCACCGGCCGTTTCATCGACCGCGACAAGCTGCACTACATCGACTTCACCGGCCGGTTCTTCAGCGTCAAGGGCCCGTCGATCACGCCGCGCCCGCCGCAGGGGCAGCCGCCGGTCGCCGTGCTCTCGCACCTCGCCGAGGTCCACCGGCTCGCCGCCCGCTCGGCCGACCTCGTGTTCGTCACCCCGCACGACGTCGAGGAGGCGGGTGCGCTGGCGCGGGAACTCGACGGCCTGCTGGTGTTCGGCGACGTCGTGGTGTTCCTCGACGAGACCGAGCAGGCGGCCCGCGACCGCAAGGCGCGCCTGGACGACCGCGCCGAGTTCACCTCCGACGCCCTGGTCTTCACCGGCACGCCCGCCCGGCTGGCGGACCAGCTGCTGGCCTGGCGCGACGCCGGCCTGTCCGGGTTCCGGTTGCGCCCGGGCGCCCTGCCGCACGACCTGACCGCCATCACCCGCGGGCTCGTGCCCGAACTGCAGCAGCGCGGCGCGTTCCGCCGCGAGTACGAGGCCACCACGCTGCGGGGTCTGCTCGGCCTGGAGCGTCCCGCCAACCGTTACGCAGGAGCGACGCGATGAAGCAGATCCACCTCGCCGCGCACTTCCCCGGCGTCAACAACACCACCGTGTGGAGCGATCCGGAGGCGGGCAGCCACATCGAGTTCTCCTCGTTCGCGCACCTCGCGCGGACCGCGGAGCGGGCGAAGTTCGACTTCTTCTTCCTCGCCGAGGGGCTGCGGCTGCGCGAGCACGCGGGCCGGATCTACGACCTCGACGTGGTCGGCCGCCCGGACACGTTCACCGTGCTGGCCGCCCTCGCCGCGGTCACCGACCGGCTCGGCCTGACCGGGACGATCAACTCGACGTTCAACGAGCCGTACGAGGTGGCCCGCCAGTTCGCGAGCCTCGACCACCTGTCCGAGGGGCGTGCCGGGTGGAACGTGGTGACCTCGTGGGACGCGTTCACCGGGGAGAACTTCCGCCGCGGCGGGTACCTGCCCGAGGAACAGCGCTACCAGCGGGCGAAGCTGTTCCTGGACACCGCGTTCGAGCTGTTCGACTCGTGGGGCGCGGACGATGTCGCCGCGGACAAGTCGTCCGGGGTGTTCGTGCGGAATCCGCGGGCGGGTGAGTTCGAACGGCACGACGCGCAGTTCGACATCGCGGGGCGGTTCACCGTGCCGCGCGGGCCGCAGGGGCGGCCGGTGATCCTGCAGGCCGGCGACTCGGACGAGGGACGCGAGTTCGCGGCGGCGACGGCGGACGCGATCTTCACCCGGCACGGGACGCTGGAGGCGGGGCGGAAGTTCTACGCCGACGTGAAGCGCCGGTTGCCCGCGTACGGGCGCGAGCCGCACCAGCTGCTGGTGCTGCCCGCGGCGACGTTCGTGCTCGGCGACACCGACGCCGAGGCCGAGGAGCTGGCGAGCATCGTGCGGTACCAGCAGGTCAGCGGGCAGACGGCGATCAAGTTCCTGGAGCAGGTGTGGAACCGGGACCTGTCCGGCTACGACCCGGAGGGGCCGCTGCCCGAGGTCGAGCCGGTGGTGGGGGCGGACGCGCTCGCGAAGGGGCGCGCGCAGACCCGGGTGTACCGGGACCCGGTGGCGACCGTGCGGCAGTGGCGGGAGCTGGCCGAGGCGAAGAACCTGTCGATCCGGGACCTGGTGGTGGAGGTCAGCGGACGGCAAACGTTCGTGGGTGCCCCGGCGACGGTCGCCGAGGCGATCAACACCTACGTCCAGGCCGACGCGAGCGACGGTTTCATCCTGGTGCCGCACGTGACGCCCGGGGGTTTGGACCCGTTCGCCGACAAGGTGGTGCCGTTGTTGCAGGAGAGGGGCGTTTTCCGCGGCGACTACAGCGGCACCACGCTGCGGGAGCACCTGGGCATCGACCGGTGAGGTGACCGGCTCACCACCCCACGAGCGGCGAGCCGGCCTGCCACGCACCGCCGCTGGGCGGCGTATGGCTGGTTGCCCGCGGAGAACGCCACGGGCGCCTTGCTGGTTGCCCGCGGACACCACGGATGGCACCTGGCCAGTTGCCTGCCGAGAACACGACGGGTGGCGTTAGCCGGCCGCCGGCTGCGGACACGCTGGTGGCTCTGGCTAGTTGCCTGCCGCTGAGTACATGACGGCGGCGCCTTGCTCGTTGCCTGCGGACACCACGGGTCGCGTGTAGCTAGTTGCCTGCCGCGGAGAACACGACGGGCGGCGCCTTGCGGACGGTCTTGCGCGGCGCCTTCTCCGCCGGGGCGGCCTTTTTGGCGGCCGGCTTCTTGGCGGTGGCGTTCTCCTTGGCCGGCGCCGTCTCGACCGGCTTGATGTTGGCGGCTTTCGCCTTGGCGCGCGACGGCTTCGCCGCGGGCTTGGTGGCGGCCTTGGCCGCCTTGCCACCGGCAGCGGGCTTCGCTGCCGGGGTGGCGGTTTTGCCGCCGGTGGCTGCCTTGTTGGTGACGGGCTTCGCCGCCGGGGTGGACTTGCCACCGGGATCGGCCGTGGCGGCCGTGGCTGCCTTGCCATCGGCAGCGGGCTTCGCCGCCGGGGTGGCGGTTTTGCCGCCGGTGGCTGCCTTGTCGGTGACGGGCTTCGCCGCCGGGGTGGGCTTGCCACCGGTATCGGCCGTGGCGGACTTGGCCGCCTTGCCACCGGCAGCGGGCTTCGCTGCCGGGGTGGCGGTTCCGCCGCCACCGGTCGCCTTGCTGGCGGCGGGCTTCGTCGCCGGGGTGATCTTGCTCGCGGTGGTCTTGGCTTCGGTGGGCTTCGCCGCGGTGGCGGTGGCCGCCTTGCGGCGGGTCGCGGGCGTGGTGCCGGTGGCGGCCTTGCCCGCGGCGGGCTTCACGGCGGCGGGGGCGGCCGCCTTGCGGCGAGTCGCCGGCTTCGTCGCGGGCGTGGTGCTCTTCGCGGCAGCGGCGGTGCTGCTGGCGGTCTTGCGAGCGGCCGGCTTCGCCGCCGTCGCGGTCGTGCTCTTCGACGCGGCTCCGGTGGCGTTCTTCGCCGCGCTCTTCGTGGACTTGCCCGCCGCCGTCCGGGCCGCCTTCGCGGTGGTGCTCTTGGCCGTGCCCCGGCGCGTGGTCTTCGCAGCGGCCTCCGCCGGTTCCGTGGTCTTCGCGGCGGCCGTCTTCGCCGGAACCTTGCCCGTGGTTTTCGCCGTCGTGGCAGGGGAGTTCGCGCGACGGGTGCGCTTCACCGGCGCGAGGCGGCGCGGCGGGCGCTTGCGGCCACCCGTGCGGCGGCCCGCCTCGACGTAGGTCGCCAGCAGCTCCCGCAGGCTGTTCGCGTTCGAGTCCGAGAGGTCGATGTCGTACTCGACGCCGTCCAGGCCGAACCGCACCGTCTCCGCGGCCGGTTCGCCGTTCAGGTCGTCCAGTAGTTGCACCGCGGTGTTCTTCGCCACCGATAACCTCCAGTACTTACGATTTGCCGCTGAGAATACCCGCCCCACTTGCGCCGGCCGCCGGGCTGGTGTGCGCTGTGACCCATGTCCGAGGAGACTTTTGACGCCATCGTGATCGGTGGCGGACCGGTGGGGGAGAACGCGGCGGACCGGGCGGTCAAGGGCGGCCTGTCCGCCGCGCTGGTCGAGCAGGAACGCTTCGGGGGTGAGTGCTCCTACTGGGCCTGCATCCCGAGCAAAGCGTTGCTGCGACCGGGAAACGCGCTCGCCGCGGCCAGGCGGCTGCCCGGTGTTCCGGTGGGTGACGCCCTCGATCCGGCGGCGGTGTTCGAGCGCCGTGACTACTTCACCGGCAAGGGCGACGACAGCGGCCAGGCCGAGTGGGCCCGCGGCGCCGGCATCGAGCCGATCCGCGGACGCGCCCGCATCACCGGTGAGCGCGAGATCACTGTGGACGGCGGCCGGGTGCTGCGCGCGCGGCACGCCGTGGTGGTCTGTACCGGTAGCGTGCCGAAGACTCCGCCGATCCCCGGCCTGGACGAAGTGCCGGTCTGGGGCTCGCGCGAGGCGACGTCCAGCAGCACGGTCCCGGCACGGCTGGCCGTCGTCGGCGGCGGGGTGGTCGGCGTCGAGATGGCGCAGGCCTGGGCCCGGCTCGGCGCGCGGGTGGACCTGATCGTCACCGGCCCGCGCCCGCTGCCCCGGTACCCGGACTTCGCCGGTGACGCCGTCGCGGAGGGGCTGCGCGCCGACGGCGTGCGCGTGCACACCGAATCCGGCCTGGCGCGAGCCTCCCTTGTGGACGGTTCCGCCCGGCTGGAGCTGACCGGTGGCGCGGTCGTCACCGCCGACCAGGTGCTCGTCGCGACCGGACGGCGCCCCGCCACCGACGACCTCGGGCTGGAGGTCATCGGGCTCGCGCCGGGCAAGCCGATCACCGTGGACGACAGCGGGCTGGTGTCCGAAGTGGACGGGGACTGGCTGTATGCGGCGGGTGACGTCACCGGCCGGGCGTTGCTGACCCACCAGGGCAAGTACGCCGCCCGCGTGGTCGGTGACGTGATCGCCGCGCGCGCCACCGGCAAGCCGGTGGACACCCGTCCGTGGGGCAAGCACAGCGCCACCGCCGACCACCACGCGGTGCCGCAGGTCGTGTTCACCGACCCGGAGGTCGCCTCGGTGGGGCTGACCGAACCGGAGTCCGGCGCGCCGCACCGGGTGGTCGACGTCGACATCGCCGTGGCCGGGTCGTCGCTGCACGCGGACGGCTACGCGGGCAAGGCCAGGATGATCGCCGACACCGAGCGCGAGGTCCTGGTCGGCGTCACGTTCGTCGGCCAGGACGTGGCGGAGCTGCTGCACTCGGCGACGATCGCCATCGCGGGCGAGGTGCCGCTGGGCCGCCTGTGGCACGCGGTCCCGTCGTTCCCGACGATCAGCGAGGTGTGGCTGCGGCTGCTGGAGGAGTACGGGCTCTGAAAACCGCTTGCCGGGCGCGGTCACGGTGATCGACCCTGGCCGCGTGTCCGTCGATCACGAGCTGTCGCTGCCCGGCGGCCGGGTCCTCGCCTGGTCCGAGACCGGCGCCGGCGCCCCGGTTCTGTTCCTGGCCGGCGCGGCGACCGGCCGTGCGATGACCTTCGGCGACGAGCACCTGGCCCGGCTCGGGGTCCGGCTGGTGACGGTGGACCGCCCCGGTATCGGCGCGTCGACGCACGATCCCGGCCGGTCGGCCGCGTCCACCGCCGCCGACCTCGGCTGTCTCGTGACGCGGCTCGGCGGGCCGCTGCCGGTCGTGGCGAACTCGCAGGCCGCGGTCTTCGGGCTCGCGGCCGCCGCGCGCGGGATCGCGTCCCGGCTGCTGCTGGTCTCCCCGGCCGACGAGGTCGCCGACCCGCGGGTGTTCGCGCGGCTGCCCGGCCCGGTGCGCGACGTCGTCACGCGAGTGCGGCAGGACCCGGCGGCCGCGCGGGCGTTCTTCGCCGGACTCGGCCCGGCCGGGATGGAACGGATGGTGCTGGACGGCGCGGACCCGGGCGATCGCGAGGTGTACACCGACCCCGCGTTCCTCGCCCGGTACCGCGCGGCTCTGCGCGAGGGGTTCGCGAACGACGGCGCCGGCTACGCGACCGACACGCTCATCGCGATGTCGCCGTGGCGGCTGGACTGGTCCGCGATCCGGGTGCCCGTGCGGGTGTGGTTCGGCGAGCGGGACCGCGTCCACTCGCCGGACCTGGGCGCGCTGCTCACCTCTCGCATCCCGGGGGCCGAACGGCGCGTCGTGCCCGGTGCCGGCGGCGCCCTCCTGTGGACGCACGCCGAGGAGATCCTCGCCGCGGCGATCGGCTAGCTGATCCGCACGCCCAGCGCCGCGCCCGCCGCCCGCAGCAGGACCGGGTCCTCCGGGGAGGACTGGCCGTCCAGGTAGGCGGCCAGCACGAGCCGGACGGCGGCCCCGGAGATCGCGCTCTGGTAGGCGGCTCCGGCGGTGTCCGGTTCCCGCGGCCACTGGTGCGTCTCGGTTGCCAGGTCGGTGATCCCGCCGCTGCCCGGGGTGTCGGCGAGCTGCTTGAACGCCGCGGCCTGCTCGTCGCTGCCGAAGGTGAGCACGGCGACCGACACCGCGACCACCCGCCCGTCCACGGTGGCCTCGAAGCTGCCGCGCTCCATGCCCGCGCAACCGCCCGCCTGCAACCGCGCCTGCAGGTCCCCGTAGGCGCGGGCGGCGCAGGTGCGTTCCGTGCCCGAGGCGCGCTTGGTGAACTCGATGCCCGCCACGGCCTGCCGCACCGGCGTGACCGCGGTGGTGGTCGTGGGCGCGGTGACCGGTTCGTCGTCCCCGCCGGTCGTCACCAGGACGAGCACGACGACCACCAGCACCAGCGCCACGGCGATCGCCCCGACCGGCCGCCACGGCACGGGCCCGGGAGGCGGGGGCGTGCGCACGGGCGCGGCCGCGGTGACGCGGGGCACCGGCATCGTCACCTCGGCGGGCGGGACGACCGGCGGCACGGCCGCGGGCCCGGCGGGGCGCGTCCGCCGCGGGCGCGGCTTGACCGGTGGCAGCTTCACCGTGGCCGACTCCTCGGTGACGGTGAAGCCTTCCGCGGCCAGAGCGTCCCCGGTCAGATTGGTGTCCGGGGCGAGGGTGTCGATCAGCGCGCGCGCCTGGGCCGGGGTGCACGGCCACGGCGCCGGGGTCAGCGAGGCGATCGCGGCGAGCAGGCTGTTCTGCGTCGGGAACAGGACGCGGACGTTGCCGGCGAGGTCGGCCGGCGGCTGCTCGATCTCCTCGACGAACGGCCCGACGGCGATGATCGTGGCGATCGGCAGGTGCTCCGGGACGTCCGGGCGCAGGCGTTCGGCGACGGCGCCGGCGAACGCGAGGGCCTCCGTGGCGGGGTTGACGACCTCGCCGTCGGCCACGAGCGGCCAGCCGTCGGCCTTCCACTGCCCGGTCAGGGGCGCGTCGAGGCGGATCGCCGGGTCCGGCAGGTCGACGCCGATCACGACGAGCACGGCGCGGGGGAGGACGACGATCGCCTCGACCGGCGGCCTGCCCGGCAGCGGCCGCGCCCCGGCCAGCGCGATACCGCCCGCGAAGTCGTCACCGCGGCCGAGCGCGGCGAGCGCGGCCCGCACGTCTTCGGCGACGCGCGAGGGTTGTCGTTCCAGGCGGATCAGCCGCACCTCGCACCTCCCCGGTCCCGTCCGCGTGCGCGCATACGCTAGCGCGCCGGCCGGCCTGGGCCGCTCGATGGTGTGAAAATCACCCGCCCTTGTTGCACAGTTGGTGATCGGTTCGTGACCACCGTCACTCATCCGTGTGCTACTCGTTGGTAGGTCGTACGGCTGCTCGACAGATCAGGAGATCCCGATGAGATGGCGCTCCGTCCGGTGGGCGACGACCTTCGTCGCCACTCTCGTCGTCCCGCTCGCCGGCGCCGTCCCCGCGGCGAACGCCCAGGCCCCGCTCGCGCCCGTGTCGGACACGCTGGGCCGGGTGCTCGCCACCGCGAGCGGGCCGACTCCGCTCACCACGCTGGTGCACGCGGCGGACGCGGGCACCGCCGCGCGGGCTGTCCAGGCGGCCGGGATGCGGGAGATCACCCGGTTCCCGCGCATCGGCGTCGTGGCCGCGACGGGCACCGCCGCGCAGGTCGCCGCGGTCCGCAAGGCGGCCGGGGTCAGCTACGTGGAGAACAACGACCCGCTCGTCGCGTTCGGCTCGTCCGGCACGACGGCCACCCGCAGCGCCGAAGCGCGCACGACCCTCACCGGCGCGGACGGCGCTCCGCTGGACGGGCGTGGGGTGTCGGTGGCGATCATCGACACCGGCATCGACCCGACGCACCCCGCCTTCCGCGGCGCCGACGGCTCGACCCGGGTTGTGCGCAACCTCAAGAGCCTGTGCCTCGGCGGCACCACCACCTCGTGCATCGTCGACGTGCCCACGTCGCTCGACACCGACGCGACCGCGCTCGGTGGGCACGGCACCCACGTCGCCGGGATCGCGGCGGGCGCGCCGTACACGCTGGCCGGCGGATCGTCCGTGGGCGGGTCGGCGCCGGGCGCGAAGATCGTGTCGATCTCGACCGGCCTGGCGATCCTGGTGCTGGGTACGGACGCCGCGCTGAACTGGGTGCTGGAGAACCACGCCGCGCCGTGCGGCGCCGGGGTGCCCGCCACGGTGTGCCCGCCGATCAAGGTGATCAACAACTCCTACGGCCCGAGCGGCGGCGGCGAGTTCGACCCGCAGTCGGCGACGGTGAAGCTGCAGCGCGCCCTGGCGGCCGAGGGGGTCGTGACGGTGTGGGCGAACGGCAACGACGGCGGGGACGGTTCGGCGGACCTGTCGAACCCGCCGGGCAAGGACCCGACGCCGGGTGTGATCTCCGTGGCCTCGTACAACGACCAGGGCACCGGCACCCGCGACGGCACGGTGTCGGACTACTCCTCGCGCGGGCTCGCCACGGACCCGTCGACGTGGCCGGACGTGTCCGCGCCCGGTGAGAACATCCTGTCGGCGTGCCGCCCGTACCTGGTGATCTGCGCGACCGGGTTGCAGCCGTCGAACGGCCCGGGCCCGCTGGATCTGGGCACCTACAACGTGATCAGCGGGACGTCGATGGCGGCGCCGCAGATCACCGGGATCGTGGCGCAGCTGTTCCAGGCCCGGCCGGGTGCCACGCCGGGCGACATCGAGACCGCGATCAAGTCGACGGCGTACAAGTACCGTGATGGTGCGCCGTACGAGGGCGGTTCGAGCTTCGACAAGGGGGCCGGGCTGGTGGACACTGTTGCCGCGGTGGGGGCGCTCGCGGGGCCGTGATGGCGGCCTCCGCGCGGTGGTGGTGCTGCGACATCTGAGGTTCCTGTGGCGAAATGCCACTGCCGGGGTGCACAATATGGGCAGTCACGTCAAGGTTGTTTGACGGCAGGCGCGCCGAGGCTCGCGAGGTCGTAGGGGAAGACGCCCCTCGTCGAGTAGCGGAGGTCAGCAGTGAGCACCCGTGGCGTGGTTTACGTCCACTCGTCGCCGTCTGCGGTGTGCCCGCACGTCGAGTGGGCGATTTCGGGCACCCTCGGTACCCGGGTGGATCTGAAGTGGACGGCGCAACCCGCCGCTCCAGGGCAGCTCCGCGCCGAGTGCACGTGGAGCGCGCCCGCCGGAACCGGCGCCAAGCTGGCGGCCGGTCTGAAGGCGTGGCCGATGCTGCGCTTCGAGGTGACCGAAGAGCCGAGCGCCGGTGTGGATGGCGAGCGGTTCTGCTACGTGCCCGGGCTGGGGCTGTGGCGCGGCCGCACGAGCGCCAACGGGGACATCGTCGTGGGCGAGGACCAGCTGCGCACGCTGGTCGCGACGTGCCGCGCGGGGGAGCAGCTGGCGCACAAACTGGACGAGCTGCTGGCCTCGAGCTGGGACGAGGCGCTGGAGCCGTTCCGGCACGCGGGGGATGGGGCGCCGGTTACCTGGCTGCATCGGGTGGGGTGAGTTGCCGGGGTTCGGGGTTCCGGGCCGGGTTTCGGGTTTCGGGTTTCGGGTTTCCGGTTGTGCTGACCGTTCGCTAGGGCGCGAGGTGCCCAGCCGCGGGCCCAGGAATGGACCGTTCACGCCTTGGTGCGCCCGAGGTGCCCAGCCGTGCGCCCGTGAATGGTCCATTCATACCTTGGCGCCCCCGAGGCGCCAGGCGCGGCGATGAATGTCCATTCATGCCTTGCCCGCCGCGAGGTGTCCACTCGTGGGGCCGTGAGTGGACACCTCGCTGGCGCACGAGATGCCCAACGATGCGGTGGTGAATGGTCCGTTCATGCGTTCCCCGCCACCAGGTGTCCAGCCGTGTGGTGGTGAATGGTCCGTTCATGCCTTCGCCGCCACGAGGTGCCCAGTCGTGGAGCGATGAATGGACCGTTCATGCCTTGTCGGCCGCGAGGTGCCCAGCCGCGCGGCGGTGAATGGTCCGTTCATGCGTTCCCCGCCACCAGGTGTCCAGCCGCGCGGTGATGAATGGTCCGTTCATGCCTTCGCCGCCACGAGGTGCCCAGTCGTGGAGCGATGAATGGACCGTTCATGCCTTGTCGGCCGCGAGGTGCCCAGCCGCGCGGCGGTGAATGGTCCGTTCATGCGTTCCCCGCCACCAGGTGTCCAGCCGCGCGGTGATGAATGGACCGTTCATGCCTTCGCCGCCACGAGGTGCCCAGTCGTGGAGCGATGAATGGACCGTTCATGTCTCGGCGCTCACGAGGTGTCCAGCCGCGTGGTGATGAATGGACCGTTCATGCCTTTCCCCACCACCAAGTGTCCAGTCGTGCGGTGATGAATGGTCCGTTCATCCACCCGTGACGTGACCACTCGCAGCAGCCAAGCCCGGAGGCCAACCGCCGGGTCGGCTCAGTCCGTTCACCGGAACGGCCCAACCCCAACCGGCAGCCACCGATGCGGGACAGCACTCGGTAACGATCGCTACTACGCTGCCGATGTGACAGCCATGCCGGCGCCTCCCGCAGCACCGCCGCGATGGCTGGTGCCCGTCGTCATCGTCGTGGTGTCGATCATGGTCGGCGGCGGTCTCCTGGCCCGCGAGCTGTACCGGCTGCCCGAAGCCGCCCCGGACGCGATCCTCGCTCAGACCTCGCCCGCCCGGCCGCTGGCCGAGCAACCCGGCCCGGGCATCGTCGAGCTCACCCCGGACGCCGCCGCGCACCCGCAGAACGCCACGGTCCGCGGGCTGCTGCAGACCTACTTCGACTCGATCAACAACCGCGACTACGAGCTGTGGAAAACGGCCGTCACGCGGGAACGCGTCCAGGCCAAACCGAAGAGCACCTGGCTCAACGACTACCGCACCACGAAGGACGGCAGCATCCTCGTCTACCGGATCGACCCGGTCACCGACGACGAACTCCGCGCCCTGGTCGGCTTCACCAGCACCCAGGACGTCAAGGACGCCCCGGCCGAGCTCCCGGAACCCTGCGTGCACTGGCGGCTCGTGCTCCCGCTCGCCCTGGAGTCCGGCGCCTGGAAGGTGGACACCGTGACCGGCTCCACCACACCCGAACTGTCCCGCTGCTGACGGGACGCCCGGCTGGCGCCTGCCCGGCTTCGAGGCGACCGAATGGAGCTTGGCTAGCGCGTGGCGCGAGAGTGGTCACCCCTGGGGGCTCCGCGGCGGGGCGACTGGCGCCCGGCTGCTTCAGGGAGCGCGGTTGCTTCCGTACAAAGAGCGCGGGCGACGGATGGGCTGGTGCCTGGCCGACTGTGGGCGCCCGGGTGGAGCTGGCTGGCGCTGGCGCGAGGGTGGTCCCCCTGGGGAGGACCCGGCGGCGCGGGGACTGACGCCTGGCTCTTCAAGGACAAGCGGCTGCTTCCGTACCAAGGGCGCGGCTGCTGCCTGCCCGGCGTTGAGGCGCCCGGGTGGAGCTTGGCCGACGCCGGCGCGAGAGTGGCCACCCCTGGGCAGAACCCGCCGGCGCGGCAACTGACGCCCGGCTACTTCAGGAAAAGCGGCTGCCTCCCACAGAAGGACCGGGCGGTACCCGCCCCCTGGGCACCCCAGAGCCGTCCGACCGCCCCCGGGCGAGAGCAGCTACTCCTGCCGAGGCAGAGTCCACGAACCGGCACGAAAAAGCAAAGAACCCCGGCCGCCCACAGCCGGGGTCCCCGCAAAAACGAACTCACACGCCGGTGAACAGCAGCGCCGTGTTGTGGCCGCCGAAACCGAACGAGTTGCTCAGCGCCGCGGTCAACTCGACCTTCCGCGGCTCGCCGGCCACCACGTCCAGCCCGACCTTCGGGTCCAGGTTCTCCAGGTTCAGCGTCGGCGGCACCAGCCCGTGGTACACCGACAGCAGCGTGAGGATGCCCTCGACCGCCCCCGCGCCACCGACCAGGTGCCCCAGCGCCGACTTCGGCGCCGTCACCACCGGGTGCTCACCCACGGCCTTGCGGATCGCCGCGGCCTCGCCGATGTCGCCGACCACCGTGGACGTCGCGTGGGCGTTCACGTGCCCCACCTCGGCCGACGTGAGGCCCGCCATGGTCATCGCGTTCGCCATCGCGGCGATCTGCCCGATTCCCTCCGGGTGGTTGCCGGTGATGTGGTGCGCGTCCGAGGTGATGCCGTACCCGGCCAGCCGCCCGTAGATCCGCGCGCCGCGGGCCTTCGCGCGGTCGGCCCGCTCCAGCACGACCACCCCGGCGCCCTCGCCGAGCACGAACCCGTCCCGGTCGGCGTCGAACGGGCGCGACGCGCGCTCCGGCTCGTCGTTGCGCGTCGACACCGTCCGGGCCTGCGCGAACCCGGCCACGGTGATCGGGTGGATGCAGGACTCCGCACCACCCGCCACCACGACGTCGGCCCGCCCGTTCTGGATCATCTGGTAGCCGTTGGCGATGCCCTCGGCACCGGAGGCACACGCCGACGCCGGCGAGTGCACCCCGGCCCTGGCCTTGAGGTCGATGCCGACGTGCGCGGCAGGCCCGTTCGGCATCAGCATCGGCACGGTCAGCGGCGAGACCTTCCGCAGACCCTCCTGCTCGAGCAGGTCGTCCATCGCCAGCAGCGTCAGCGGCCCGCCGATGCCGGTGCCGATGGACACGCCGAGCCGGTCCGGGTCGACGTCGGTGTGCTCCTCGCTGGGCTGCTCGAAACCGGCGTCGGCCCACGCCTGCCGGGCCGCGATGAGCGCGATCTGCTCACACCGGTCCAGCCGGCGCGCCTGCACGCGCGGCAACTTCTCCGCCGGATCCTCGGCGAGCGTGGCGCCGATCTTGACCGGCAGGTCGAACTTCTCGACCCAGTCGGCCTCGATCCGCCGGATGCCGCTGCGGCCGGCGAGCAAGCCCTCCCACGTGGACGCGACGTCCCCGCCGAGTGGCGTCGTCGCGCCGATCCCGGTGATCACGACGTCGATGTTGCTCATGAGGAGTCTCCCCGAGGTTCAGACGAAGAATTCAGCTCGTGCTTACTTGGCGTTCGCGGCGACGTAGTCCACCGCGTCGCCGACGGTCTTCAGGTTGGCCAGCTCGTCGTCCGGGATCTTGACCCCGAACTTGTCCTCGGCCTGCACCGCGATCTCCACCATCGACAGCGAGTCGATGTCCAGGTCGTCGACGAAGGACTTCTCCAGGCTCACGTCGTCCTGCGCGACACCCGCGACCTCCTCGACGATCTCCGCGAGGCCGCTGAGGATCTCCTGCTTGTCCGCCACGATGGTTGTTCCCTTCTGGTGGTTGATACCGGCAGGCTCCGCGCCTGCCGGCGATAGTGGTATCACGGGCAGATGACGACCTGTCCGGCGTAGGACAGGCCCGCGCCGAATCCAACCATCAGCACGACGTCACCCGATTTGACGGTGCCCGCTTTCCGCATGTGGTCCAGCGCCATCGGGATCGACGCGGACGAGGTGTTGCCCGAGAACTTGATGTCGTCGGCGACGACGAGGTCCTCCCGCGCGCCCTTGGCCTTCAGCCGCTTGGCGATCGCGTCGACGATCCGCAGGTTCGCCTGGTGCGGGATGAGCACGTCGATGTCCGACGGCTCCAGCCCGGCCAGCTCGACCGCCTTCAGCGCGATCGGCGCGATCTGCGTGGTCGCCCACCGGAAGACCGACTGGCCCTCCTGGTAGATGTACTTGTGGTCGCGCATGTAGATGGTGTCGACCAGATCGCCCGCGCTGCCCCACGACACCGGCCCGATGCCCGGCTCGTCGGACGGGCCGACCACCGCCGCGCCCGCCCCGTCGGCGAAGATGATCGCGTTGGCCCGGTCCACCGGGTCGACCACGTCGGTCAGCTTCTCCGCCCCGATCACCAGCACCTTGCCCGCCGAGCCGGCGCGGATCAGGTCGGAGGCGACACCCAGGCCGTAGCAGAACCCGGCGCACGCGGCGTTGAGGTCGAACGCGCCGGCCGCCTTCACCCCGATCCGGTCGGCGACCTGGCCGGCCGCGTTCGGGATGGGCGCGGGCATCGTGCAGTTCGGCACGATCACGGTGTCCACTTCGGACGGCTGCAGGCCCGCGTCGGCGAGCGCGGCGTTGCCCGCCTTGACCGCCATGTCCACCAGCAGCTCGTCCTTCTCGGCGAAACGGCGCTCGGTGATGCCGACCCGGTCGCGGATCCACTGGTCGTTGGTGTCCATGATCTGGGACAGGTCGTCGTTGGTGACGACCCGGTCCGGCTGGTAGCTGCCGACGCCCAGGATGCGGGTGGCGGCCGGACCCTGCTTCTGGCGCAACACCGGGCTCACAGGATCTCCTTCGCGGCGGGCAGGTCGGCGGGGGTCTTCAGCGCGACGGTCTGGGTGACCGTGCCCTTGAGCTGGCGCTTGACCAGGCCGGTCAGGGTGCCCGCGGGCGGCAGCTCGACCGTCGCCGTGACGCCCAGCTCGACCAGGCCGTCCATGGTGAGGTCCCAGCGGACCGGGCGGGTGACCTGCTTGATCAGCCGCTCCAGGTACTCGGCGCCGCTGGTGACCACGGTGCCGTCGGCGTTGGACAGCAGCGGGCGGACCGGGTCCTTCGGCGTGATCGACGCGGCGTGCGCGCGCAGGGCCTCCTCGGCGGGGGCCATGTAGGAGGTGTGGAAGGCGCCGGCGACCTTCAGCGGCCGGACCTTCGTGCCCTCGAGCGGCTCGGCGACGATGCGCTCGATGGCGTCCTTGGCCCCGGACGCGACGATCTGACCGGCGCCGTTGCGGTTCGCCGCGGTCAGGCCGTGGCCCTCCAGCCAGGCGACGACCTCGTCCGGGTCGCCCAGCATGACGGCCGCCATGGACGTCGGCTCGATCGCGCAGGCCTTGGCCATCTCGGCGCCGCGGACGGCGGCCAGCGCCACGGCGTCCTCGGCGGTGAGCACACCCGCCGCGGCGGCGGCCGCCAGCTCGCCGACCGAGTGGCCGGCGACCGGGGTGTCGTCCGGGACGTCACCGAGGGAGTTGAAGGCCAGCAGCGAGAGCGCGACGATCAGCGGCTGCGTGATCGCGGTGTCCTGGATGGTCTCGGCGTCGGCCTCGGTCCCGAGGTGGACCAGGTCGAGCCCGGTGCGCTCGGACCAGCGCGCGAGCTTCTCGCGGGCGCCGTCGAGGTCGAGCCAGGGGGAGAACATGCCGGGCGCTTGGGAGCCCTGTCCGGGAGCGAGCACTGCTGTCACGCCTCTAAGGGAACATGCTCCCCCGGCGGGCCCGGGATGCCGCCGTTCACCAAGTCGGAGCGGCGATCTTGTAGAGGCCCTACAAAAATGGCGCCCGCAGGCCGTCTTCCAGCGCTGATGTGTTGTCGGTTCCGGGCAGGGCGGAAGTGAGACCGGTCACCCAGGGCAGGCTCGCGGGGCCCGGACGTGGATCTCGCGCGCACGAGCGTGGGACTCGCGTTCCTGAACGTGGGACTCGCGGGCGTGGACGGGGGACTGGCCGCGCGAGCTGGCGCCCTGTCGGCTGCCGCGGTCGTCGGCTACGTGCAATGTCACCGGAGGCTGTGTGAGCTGCGCCCTGGGAGCTACCGTGGTCGTCGGTTGCGTGTGAACGTCACCAGAGGCCGCGTGCTCGGGCGAGCCGGCCCACCGTCAGTGCCACCCGCAGCACCAGGGCGTCCCGGGGCTCGGTGGCGTTCCGGCCGGTCAGCTCGGCCGCCCGGCGCAGGCGGTAGCGCACCGTGTTGGGGTGCACGAACAGCTTCTTCGCGCACGTCTCCAGCACGCCGCCGGACTCCAGGTACTCGTCCACCGTCTGCAGCATCGTCGGGCCCGCGGCCTCCAGCGGCTGCGCGATCTCCTCGATCAGCAGCCGCTCGGCCTCGGCGTCGCCGGACAACGCGCGTTCGGGCAACAGGTCGGACGACCGCACCGGGCGCGGCGCCCCCGGCCAGCCCACCACCGCACGCAACCCGGACAGCGCCTCCGCCGCGCTGCGGTGCGCCTCGGCCAGGCTGCCCACCGTCGGCCCGGCCACCACCGGCCCCTCGCCGAACGCGCCGGCCAGCTTGCCGAGCACCTCCTTCTGCTTGGTGTCTCCCTCGGTCGGCCCGCCGGCCACGACGATCAGCCGCGACCCCTGGACGCTCAGCAGCACCGGCCGCCCCAGGCGCGCGGCCAGGCGCCGCACCTCGAACACCACGCTCGGCGGATCGTCCGAGGGCGGACGGCCGGCCAGCACGGTCGCCATCGCCGACGGCTCCCACCCCGGCGCCGCCGCCCGCGACAGCACCGCCTCCTCGGCGTCGCCGCGGACGATGCCGTCCACGACCAGCGCCTCCAGCCGGGCGTCCCACGCACCCCGGGCCTCGGCGGCCGCGGCGTAGGAGTTGGCCGTCGCGAAGGCGATCTCCCGGCCGTACCGGAGGATGCCCTCGATGAGCGCGGCGTGCTCGGCCTCGGTGGCGGCGAATTCCGGCAGCTGCTCCTCGAACACCTCGATCGCCAGCCGCACCAGCCCGACGGCCTGCCGCAGGCTGATCCACCGCGACAGGTCCTCCGGGGCGCCGCGGAAGGCCTCGGTGGTGAGCTTGAGCGCCTCCTGCGAGTCGCGCAGCCAGTCGACGAACCCGGCCGCGCCGGTCTGGGTGATCAGCAGGATGCTCGCCCGCTGCTCGGCGGGCAGACGCCCGAACCAGGGCAGCCGCTGCTCCATCGCGGCGACGCTGGCCGAGGCGAGGCGCCCGGAGGCGCGCTCCAGCCTGCGCAGCGTCTTCGCCGAGAGGCCGTGGTGCTTGGCCGGCCGTCTGCTGTTGGTTTGGGTCATCGTGAACCGACTCTAACCGGCTGCCCGGTAAACGCGAGGCCGCCCGGCGCACGCGGTTCTCGCAGCGCCGGGCGGCCTCATCTCCCCGGTCCCCACCGGTAGGTCCACTATGGACCTTGTGGATATTTTTCCGCCAGTCTTCTCACTCGATCGTGCAAGTAATTTTCGACCGGTGTAGCGGGGCTCACTGGGGGTGAGGGAATCAGTGCCGGATGTGGCAGGTTGTTGCGGCAGACGGGAGGCGCCATGCACGTTCTGTTGCAGCACGGTTTGTCCGTTTTCGGACAGTGGATCTCCATCGCGGAGCTGATCGGCCAGCTGTGCGCGCTCGCCGTGGTCTTCCTGGCGCAGCGGCGCACCCTGTGGACCTGGCCGGTGCAGGTCGGCGCGACGGTGCTGCTGTTCGCCGTCTACGCCTCCGCCCACCTGGGCGGGCTCGCGGCCCGGCAGGTCGCGATCCTGCTGATCTCGGTGTACGGCTGGTGGGCCTGGACCCGGCGCCGCGACCCGGTGTACGGGGTGGTCGTGCGCCGCGGCCGCGCCGTGGAACGGCTGGTGATGGCCGGGGCGTTCGGGGCAGGCACCGTGGCGATGGCGCTCGTGCTCGACGCGCTGCACGCGTCCTGGGCGCCGTGGCCGGACGCGGCGATCTTCATCGGCACGCTGGTCGCCTTCGCCGCGCAGGGCCGCGGTCTGGTCGAGTTCTGGCTGGTGTGGCTGGTCGTGGACGCGATCGGCGTACCGCTGCAGATCTCCTCGGGCCTGTACTTCTCCGCGGCGGTCTACCTCGTGTTCGCCGTCCTGGTCGTGCACGGCTGGTGGAGCTGGCACCGCGCCGCCGTCCGCCGCCCGGAACTCACGGCAGCATCCCGCTGAGGAAGCTCGCCTGCGCCACCACGATCAGGCACATCACGAGCAGCAGCCCCAGGCTCCACGGCAGCACCTTGCGCAACAGCGTGCCCTCCTCGCCGGGCAGCATCGCCGCCGCACACGCGATGCTGAGGTTCTGCGGCGAGATCATCTTGCCCAGCACGCCGCCCGAGGAGTTGGCCGCGGCGAGCAGCTCGGGCGACAGCCCGGCCTGGTGCGCCGCCGTCACCTGGAGCGCGCCGAACAGGGCGTTGGCCGAGGTGTCCGAGCCCGAGACCGCCACGCCGAACCACCCGAGCACGGGCGACAGGAACGCCAGGCCCGCGCCCGCGCCGGCGATGAAGTAGCCGATCGTGGTGGCCTGGCCGGACAGGTTCATCACGTAGGCCAGGGCGAGCACGCTCGTCACGGTCAGGATCGCGAACCGCAGCTCGTGCACCGTGCCGCCCCACTCGCGCACCGCGTCGCGCGCCCGGACCCGCAGGAACACCGCGGTGAGGACGCCCGCGATCAGCACGAGCGTGCCGCCGGTGCTCAGGAACGGCAGCGAGAACGTGTTCCCGGAGACCGGCTTGCCCGCCGAGTTCGCCACCGACAGCGCGGGCCAGTCGAACTTCCAGGTGGCCGCGTCGAGCAGCCGCTTGACCGGCGGCAGCTGGCCGATCGAGAAGATCACGATGATCAGCCCGTACGGCAGGTAGGCGCGGACGACCTCGCCGCGGTCCTCCGGCCGGTCCAGCGTCTCGGTGGCGACGCCGGTCAGCACGGCGGTCCGGACCTCCGCGCGGGCCGGCTTGCGGGCGGCGGGCAGTGCGACGAGGGCCGCCGCCCCGGCGAGCGCGGCGCCGATGTCGGCCAGCTGGGCGGAGACGTAGTTGGCGGCGGCGAACTGCACCACCCCGAACGCCGCGCCGCACACCAGCGCGGGCAGCCAGGTTTCCCGCAGCCCGCGGCGCCCGTCGACGATGAAGACCAGCAGCAGTGGCACGAACACCGCGAGGATCGGCGTCTGACGGCCGACGATCGAGGAGACGGTGTCCAGCGGCAGCCCGGTGACCTGCGCGAGGGTGACGACCGGGGTGCCCATGGCGCCGAACGCGACCGGCGCGGTGTTGGCGACCAGCGCGACGACCGCCGCGCGCACCGGGGTGAACCCGAGCGCCACGAGCATCACCGAGCTGATCGCGACCGGCGCCCCGAACCCGGCCAGCGCCTCCATCAGCGCGCCGAAGCAGAACGCGATGATCAGCGCCTGGATGCGCGGATCGTCGGAGACCCGGCCGAACGACCGCCGGAGCACGTCGAAGTGCCCGGTGCGCACGGTGATCCGGTAGATCCACAGCGCGTTGACGACGATCCACATGATGGGGAACAGCCCGAACGCGGCGCCCTGGAAGCCGCTGGAGACGGCCTGGCCGATCGGCATGCCGAAGATCGTGACGGCGACGATCAGGGCGACGGCCAGGCCGATCAGGCCGGCCTGGTGGGCCTTCATGCGGACCACGCCGAGCAGGACGAGCACGGTGCCCAGGGGGAGCGCCGCGACCAGCGCGGACAGGCCGAGCGACCCGGCCAGCGGGGCGAGTTCCTGCACGAACATGGCCGACCTCGATTCCACATCGCGGAAGTTGGGTTCCGCTTGGTGTGGGGAGGAATGGTCCGGTCCTGCCGGGGTGTGGTCAAGTGGGGCGTTTCACTGATCGAGATGGGGTCCGGCTGACGTGGAAAGATCGCCGATTCGGCGCATCGTCAATCAAGCTGTATCTGGGATACGGTCGCTTGTCGAATCGGTGGGTTGTGGGGGTGTGCTGTGGCACGCAAACGTGGTTTCTTCGCCGAGCTCCAGCATCAGCAGATGTTGCAGGAGCGAGAAAGGCAGCGGCAGCTCAAGCAGGCGGCGAAGGAAGCCGAACAGGCGGCCCGCGCTCGGGAACGAGCATTGGCGCAGGAAGCCCGCGAACAGCGGGAATTGCATGTCAAGCAGCAACAGGACGAAGCGGCGGCCTACACCGTCGCCGCACAGGACCGGATGAATGAACTCGGCCGAGTGCTGGTGGACGGTCTTCGTCATCGAGGAGTGTTTTCATTCCGCCAAATGCGCAGGTCGTTCAGGCCGCGGCCGTTCGAAGCCCCGTCCGCTCTCGCCACCCCCGCGCGGCAACCGCGATGGGAGCGGTATGCGCCGCCGCCTCCTTCGGGTGTGGGCCGTTTGTTCAAGGGAACTCACAACAGAGCAATCGAGCAGGCCAAGGCCAGTTTCGCCCGCGACATGGCGCTTTATCAGCATAGCGAGCACGAACGTCTCACTGCGCTGGCAGCTGCCGAGGCGCGGCATCGCCAGGGTGAGGAATCTCGCCGACAAGAAGTGGAACAACACAACGCCCAGGTAGACGACCTGGAGAAACGAGTGATGGCAGGACTGCCGGAGGCGGTCGAGGACTATTTCGAGTTGCTGATAGAACGGTCGCCGTTGCCGGCCGACCTGCCAGTCGACGTCGAAGTCGCCTACCAGCCGGATTCGAAGAAGTTGCTCATGATCCGGGAGTTGCCCGGGGTCGACGTGATTCCTCAGAACCGTGAATACACGTATGTCAAGTCGCGAGACGAGATCGTCGCAAAGCCGCGGCTTGTGAAGGAGATCAAGCAGGCTTACGCGAACCTGGTTGCGCAGATCGTCCTGAGGACCATGCGCGACGTGTTTGAAGTCCGGCCGAGTGAGCTCGTGGACGAGGTGGCTGTCAACGCGCATGTGTCGACGCGTAACAGAGCTACCGGTAAACCCGAGCGCCCCTGCCTGGTAAGCGTTTCTGCGACTCGCAAACAGTTTGAGGAACTCGTCCTCACCGAACTTGATCCCGCTGAATGCCTTAAGTACTTCAACGCGCTCGTGTCGCCCCACCCGTGGGACCTTGAGGCAGTGCGACCGATATTCGATCCGGACTTGTCGAAGTATCGGCTGGTGGACGCCCATGACGTGGCAGCGGGCCTGGATGGTCGTCCGGTGCTCTTGGAGATGAAGCCCTTCGAGTTCGAGGTTCTCGTCAAACAGCTCTTCGAGGCAATGGGGATGAAATCCTGGGTTACACAGGCATCCCGTGATGACGGGCTCGATGCGATCGCTGTCAACGAAGACCCGATCATGGGTGGGGTGTGCGTTATTCAAGCGAAGAGGTACAAGGGGACTGTTGAACCAGATGCCGTCCGTGCGCTCGCCGGAGTGATGGATGACAAGCGCGCGAGTCGAGGCGTGCTGGTCACTACTTCACGTTTTGGCAAAGCATCGCACGATTTCGTTGCTCGTCACGGACGGATCCAACTTAGTGAGGGGCCGCACCTCAAGCATCTGCTGAGCGAATACTTGAATCTCGACGTACTGCTGGGGCCGCTATCGGGACGATGATCGTGCGGGTGGTGCGCAAAGTTGGGTTTGCGCTGCAGGGCTGGAAGCGCCGGCTTCGCTTCGCTACGCCCGGATTTGCCCCTCCCGGACCCGATCTTTCAGTGTTCGGTTGCCGAGAAGCGGCGTCAAGGCTGGAAAGAGTACCTTGACCCCGCTGCTCGGCAACCGATTTGGCTGGGGATCGGGTTGCGGGAGAGGGGCGGCTCGTGGGCCGTGGGGGCTTTCAGTGCCGGGTGGCGGTTTCGTTGTTTAGCGCAGGGTGGCGTGGGTTGGTTGTAGGTCGCTGATCGTGCGTACGCCCAGCAGCTGCATCGTGCGGATGATCTCCTGTCGCAGGATGTCCACGCACCGCTGGACTCCCCGCTCGCCCCCGGCCATCAGGCCGTAGAGGTATGCGCGGCCGATCAGGCACATCGACGCGCCGCGGGCCATCGCGGCCACGATGTCGCCCCCGGACAGGATTCCGGTGTCCACCCAGACTTCCGCGTCGTCGCCGATCGTGTCCAGCGTGGGGGTCAGGAGTTCCAGCGGGGTGGGTGCTCGGTCCAGCTGGCGGCCGCCGTGGTTGGACAGCACCACCGCGTCCGCGCCGTACTTCACCACGTCCCGCGCGTCGTCCGGGTTCTGGATGCCCTTGACGACCAGCTTGCCCCGCCACGTCTCCCGTACCCAGGCCAGGTCGTCGAAGCTCAGCGTCGGGTCGAACAGGCTGTTGATCAGCTCCGCGACCGTGCCGTCCCACGAACCGAACGACGCGAACTCGAGCGGCTCCGTGGTGAGCAGGTTGAACCACCACGCCGGGTGCATCGCGCCGTCGAGAAACGTGCGCAGCGTCAGCGTCGGCGGGATGGTCAGGCCGTTGCGCACGTCCCGCATCCGCGCGCCGCCGACCGGGGTGTCCACCGTCAGCAGCAGCGTGTCGTAACCGCTTTCCTCCGCCCGCCGCATCAGCTCCGCGCCCGCCGCGTGATCGCGCCACACGTAGAGCTGGAACCACTTCCGCGCGTGCGGTGCGGCCTTCGCCACGTCCTCGATCGACGTCGTCCCCATCGTCGACAGCGCGTACGGGATGCGTTCCCGTTGCGCCACCCGGACCACCGCCCGTTCGCCCTCGTGGTGCATCATCCGCGTGAACCCGGTCGGCGCGAAGGCGAACGGCAGCGCCGAGTGCTCGTCCAGCACCGTCACACTCGTGTCCACATCGGACACCCCGCGCAGCACGTTGGGGTGGAACTCCACGCCGCGGAACGCCTGCCGGGCGCGGCGCAGGCTGTCCTCCAGCTCCGCGGCGCCGTCGGTGTAGTCGAACACCGCCCGCGGCGTCCGTTTGCGGGCGATGGTGCGCAGGTCGGCGATGGTGTGGGCGTTGGACAGGCGCCGGTCGGTCGGGTTCAGCTTCACCGGCTTGGGTCGCAGGATCTGCTGCAGCTCACTGGGCCTGGGCAGGCGGCGTCGCGTCATCGGACCATCCTCGCGCACACAACCGTGGAGGCCACCCCCGCGACGGGGATGACCTCCACGGTGAACGGACAGATCAGGCGTTCCCGGCGTCGGTCAGCTGCGGACCGGCGGCCGACACGTCGTCGATCCGGTACTTCCGCGCGGCCTCGGCCACCTTGTCCTGCGGCACCTCACCGCGCTTGGCGAGCGCGGCCAGCGTGGCGACCGTGATCGACTCGGCGTCGACCAGGAAGAACCGCCGCGCCGCCGGACGCGTGTCGGAGAAGCCGAACCCGTCGGTGCCCAGGGTGACCATGTCGGTCGGCACCCACGGGCGGATCAGGTCGGGCACCGCGCGCATCCAGTCCGACACCGCCACGACCGGCCCGGTCGCGCCGGACAGCGCCTGCGTCACGTACGGCACGCGCGGCGACTCGCCCGGGTGCAGCAGGTTGTCCCGGTCGATCTCCACCGCCTCGCGGCGCAGCTCCGACCACGACGTCGCCGACCACACCGCGGCGCGCACGCCCCACTCCTCGGCCAGCATCTGCTGCGCCTTGAGCGCGTCCGGCATCGTCACGCCGGACACCAGGATCTGCGCCTCCGGACCGTCGCCCGACGGCGCCTCGGCGTACCGGTACAGGCCCTTGAGCAGGCCCTCGACGTCCAGGTTCGCCGGCTCGGCGGGCTGCCGGTACGGCTCGTTGTAGATCGTCAGGTAGTAGAAGACGTTCTCGCCGTTGCCGTCCGGGCCGCCCTCGCCGTACATGCGGCGCAGGCCGTCCCTGACGATGTGGGCGATCTCGAACGACCACGCCGGGTCGTAGGCCACCACGGCCGGGTTCGTGTGCGCCAGCAGCAGCGAATGCCCGTCGGCGTGCTGCAGGCCCTCACCGGTCAGCGTGGTGCGCCCGGCGGTGGCGCCCAGCACGAAACCGCGGGCCATCTGGTCGGCGGCCGCCCACAGGCCGTCACCGGTGCGCTGGAAGCCGAACATCGAGTAGAAGATGTAGATCGGGATCATCGGCTCGCCGTGCGTGGCGTAGGACGTGCCCACCGCCGTGAACGACGACGTCGACCCCGCCTCGTTGATGCCCTCGTGCAGCAGCTGGCCGTGCTCGGACTCCTTGTACGCCAGCATCAGGTTGGCGTCCACCGACGTGTACGTCTGCCCGTGCGGGTTGTAGATCTTGGCCGTCGGGAACATCGAGTCCAGGCCGAACGTGCGGGCCTCGTCCGGGATGATCGGCACGATCCGGTTGCCGATCTCGCCGTCCTTGGCCAGCTCGCGCACCAGCCGGACGAACGCCATCGTGGTGGCGACCTCCTGCTTGCCCGAGCCCTTGCGGACGGCCTCGTACACCTTGTCGCCCGGCAGGACCAGCGGCTTCGCCCGGTTGCGCCGCTCCGGGACGAACCCGCCGAGGGTCTTGCGGCGGCCCAGCATGTACTCGATCTCGGGCGAGTTCGCGCCCGGGTGGTAGTACGGCGGCAGCTTCGGGTCGCGCTCCAGCTCCTCGTCGCTGATCGGGATGCGCTGGGCGTCCCGGAACAGCTTCAGGTCGTCGAGCGAGAGCTTCTTCATCTGGTGGGTGGCGTTGCGGCCCTCGAAGGCCGGGCCCAGGCCGTAACCCTTGATGGTGTGGGCCAGGATCACCGTCGGCTGGCCGTGGTGCTCCATCGCCGCCTTGTACGCCGCGTACACCTTGCGGTAGTCGTGGCCACCGCGCTTGAGGTTCCAGATGTCGGCGTCCGACAGGTCCTTGACCAGGTCCTTCGTGCGCGGGTCGCGGCCGAAGAAGTGCTCGCGGACGTAGGCGCCGTCGTTGGCCTTGTAGGTCTGGAAGTCACCGTCCGGGGTGACGTTCATCAGGTTGACCAGGGCGCCGTCGCGGTCGGCGTGCAGCAGCGCGTCCCACTCGCGGCCCCAGATGACCTTGATCACGTTCCAGCCGGCGCCGCGGAAGTACGCCTCCAGCTCCTGGATGATCTTGCCGTTGCCGCGCACCGGGCCGTCGAGCCGCTGCAGGTTGCAGTTGATCACGAAGGTCAGGTTGTCCAGGCCCTCCCCGGCGGCCACGTGGATGAGGCCCCGCGACTCCGCCTCGTCCATCTCGCCGTCGCCGAGGAACGCCCACACGTGCTGGTCGGAGGTGTCCTTGATGCCGCGGTCGCGCAGGTACCGGTTGAACCGGGCCTGGTAGATCGCGTTCATCGGGCCCAGGCCCATCGACACCGTCGGGTACTCCCAGAACGACGGCATCAGCCGCGGGTGCGGGTACGACGGCAGGCCGCCGCCCTCGCCCGCGTGCGACAGCTCCTGCCGGAACCCGTCGAGCTGCTGCTCGGACAGCCGGCCCTCGAGGTAGGCGCGGGCGTAGATGCCCGGGGAGGCGTGGCCCTGGATGAAGACGTGGTCACCGCCGCCGGAGTGGTCCTTGCCACGGAAGAAGTGGTTGAACCCGACCTCGTAGAGCGCCGCCGACGACGCGTAGGTGGAGATGTGGCCACCGACGCTGACGCCGGGGCGCTGCGCCCGGTGCACCATGATCGCCGCGTTCCAGCGGATGTAGGCCCGGTAGCGGCGCTCGATCTCCTCGTCGCCCGGGAACCACGGCTCGTTCTCCGTGGGGATGGTGTTGACGTAGTCCGTCGCGGTCAGCGGCGGGACACCGACGTTGCGCTCGCGGGCGCGTTCCAGGATCCGCAGCATCAGGTAGCGAGCCCGCTGCTGGCCGCCCCGGGCGAGAGCCTCGTCGAACGAGTCCAGCCATTCGGCTGTCTCCTCGGGGTCGATGTCGGGCAGGTGGGCCGCCAATCCGTCACGGATGACGCGGACCCGGGCCGGGGCCCGATCGGTGCTGGCGCCGGTGCCTGCGGCCTGGTCGTTCTGGGGGGCCAAGGGATCTCCTCGCCGGTTGTCACTTCGCGTGCGGGCACGGATGCCTCAGTCTGGCCGTGCCCTCTCTGTCATGGTCGTCTAGTCCGGGCTTCCCGTCATCGCTACTGAGCGGTAACGTTCACCTAAGTCCGCGCGCGCACGCGCGCGCGTTATGCCTACCCTAGGCCAGGTGTGCCCGAACGGGTCCCGCCGAGGGTCGTTTTGCGGTCGCGAACACCTCCGGCGAGGCCCTACGCTGCGCTACGAGTTGAGAGAGATCCGGTGTGGACGGTTGCGCCGGAGGCTCCGGGCGTGTTCGCTACACCCATCCGTATGTCGAGCGCGGCGGCGCTGTGCCGCCCGCGTCGTGAGTTGGAGGAGTGACTGCAGTGGTCGCCGCTGGAGACGCTGAGTACAGCAGCGTCGCCGAGAGGCTTGGCATCAAGCCGGACATGGTGGTTCAGGAGATCGGGTGGGACGAGGACGTCGACGACGACCTGCGTGCCGCGATCGAAGAACATATCGGCGGCGATCTCCTCGACGAGGACGCCGACGAGGTCATCGACGTGGTTCTGCTCTGGTGGCGGGAGGACGACGGGGACCTGGTCGACGCGATCATGGACGCGCGGTCGCCGCTCGACGAGAACGGTTTCATCTGGGTGCTGACGCCCAAGACCGGGCAGCCCGGGCACGTGCAGCCGAGTGAGATCGCCGAGGCGGTGCCCACCGTCGGGCTCGCGCAGACGTCGAACATCAGCGTCGGCCCGAACTGGGCCGGGACCAAGCTGGTGCCGCCGAAGACCAAGTCGAAGCAGCGCTGAACGGCCGCACGCTAAGGTGGGCGTGCGGCAAGTGCAACGTTGGCGATGCGAAAGGTGCTTCGATGGCGGTCGAGGTCGGTTCAGCTGCTCCGGATTTCACCCTGAACGACTACAACAAACAGCCGGTGACGCTGTCGTCGTTCCAGGGCGACAAGCCGGTCCTGCTGGTCTTCTACCCGTTCGCGTTCAGCGGGATCTGCCAGGGCGAGCTCTGCCAGCTGCGCGACGAGTTCGCCGAGTACGACGGCCAGGGCGTCCAGGTGCTCGGTGTGTCGGTCGACACACCGTTCTCGCTGAAGGCGTGGGCCGAGCAGCAGGGCTACCAGTTCCCGCTGCTGTCGGACTTCTGGCCGCACGGTGAGGTCGCCAAGCTGTACGGCGTGTTCAACGAGGGTGCCGGGCTGGCCAACCGGGGCACCTTCCTGATCGACAAGAGCGGCGTGGTGCGCTACGCCGAGGTCAACCAGCCGGGTGAGCCGCGCGACCAGCTCGCCTGGAAGCGAGCGGTGGCCGAGCTGCCGCAGTGATGCTCGCACCGGCGTCGCCTCGTGTGGGGTGCCGCCGGTTCGAGGGCGCATAGCTCAGCGGAAGAGCACCTCCCTTACAAGGAGGGGGTCGCAGGTTCGAACCCTGCTGCGCCCACCGTTTTCGGTGGCTGGTGCCTGCCTGTTCTGGCGTCCTGTCTCGTTGTGGGGCGGGCGCCGGGTGACTCGGCCCACCCACACGGGTCCTTTTCACGAAGCGGCGCCGGACGGGCGCACCCGTTGCTCCGTCCGGCGGCGTTCCCCGGGCGGTGTTCTTCTGTCACCGTCATCGGGTGCCGCCGGAGCCGGGTCCCCCGGACGATCGCCGGAAATTGGAGTGCGCCCCATCCCGCCACGGGGCAGGGTGCCGTCGTGGAACGTGACTTGATCTCGCGCCTCGCGCATGCCGACCATCCCATCGCGGCGCCCCTCGGGGACGCCTCGGTGAGCGCCCTGCTGGAGCGGGCCCTGCCGCGCGGGGACGAGCGTCTTCTCGACCTCGGGTGCGGTGGCGGCGAGTGGCTGCTGCGCGCCCTCGCCCTGGCGCCCGGGGTCACGGCGGAAGGCGTGGACGTCTCCGAGCCTGCCCTCGACCACGCCCGCCGGGAGGCCGAGCGCCGCGGCCTCGCGGAGCGGCTCACGCTCCACCAGGCCGACGCGGCCGGCTTCGCGCCCGAGCGGCCGGCCGACATCGTGCTCTGTGTCGGCGCTACCCACGCCTTCGGCGGCCTCCTGCCTGCCCTCGCGGCGGCCCGGAAGGTTCTCGCGCCCGGTGGGCGGGTCGTCGTCGGCGAGGGGTACTGGGAGCGCGAACCGAGCGCGGCCGCTGTCGAGGCCCTCGGCGACCTCGTGGACCTCCCCACCACGGTCGACACGATCACCGCCGACGGCTGGGTGCCGCTCTACGGTCACCTCAGCACGCGCCACGAGCTGGACGACTACGAGTGGAACTGGACCGGCTCACTCGCCGCCCGCAGCCTCGACCAGCCCGACGTGCTCGCCATCGCCGCCGCCCACCGGGACGGGTGGCTGCGCGGCTACCGGGACTGCTTCGGCTTCGCCACGCTCCTGCTCGCGCCGCTTGGCTGACCGGCCCCTTTCCCGCGATCCGCGGCGCTGGTAGATGTTGCCCAGGCCGGGCATCACGTTGTGGGAGGTTCACGATGACTACCTCGAGGCGGGATTTCCTGCGAGCGGCGGCGCTCGTCGGGGCGACGGCGGTGGCGGCACCGGCGGTGCCCGCGAGCGCGGGCCAGGGCGGTGCGCCGCCGGGCGGGCCGGGTGCCGACACCACCTTCACCCCGGCGGACAAGCTCGGGTTCGGCACGGCCCGCTCGGCCAGCCCGGTCTGGTTCACCCTCCAGGACGGGCGGCTCTCCGAGGTCTACCACCCCGACCTGAGCACCCCGGCGAGCCGCGAGACCCAGATCGTGGTCACCGACGGCGAGTCCTTTGTGGAGCGCGTGTCGGACGTCGAGCACCGCACCGAGCTGCCGGACGCCGGGATGCCCGCGTACCGGCAGACCGCGCGCGGCACCGGCTGGACGCTGACCACCCGGTACGTCACCGACCCGGACCGCGACTCCGTGCTGATCGACGTGGAGTTCCGGTCGCGGCGGCCGTTGCGCGTGTACCTGCTGCACGATCCGGCGCTGGGCGGCGAAGGCACGGCCGACCGCGCCTTTCCGCAGGCCGGGGCGCTGGTGGCGTCCGACGGTTCCACCGCCAGCGCCATCCTCGCCCGTGGCGGGTTCAGCGAGTCGACGGTCGGCTACGCGGGCGTCAACGACGGCTGGACCCAGCTGGTGGCCGGCCGGGGACGGCTGGACCGGCGCTACGCGACGGCCGGGCCGGGCAACGTCGTCCAGCTGGGGCGGTTGTGGCTCGACGGCACTTCGCGGACCCGCGAGCTGGTCGCGCTGGGTTTCGGGACCGACGGGGACGCCGCGGTGCGCGCGGCGCGTGGTTCGCTGGCGCGGGGCTTCGGATCCGCCGCGTCGGCGTACGCCGCGGGGTGGCGGGAGTACCTGCGTGGCCTGCCCGCGGCGCCGGAGGGTGCTGACCGGCGGATCTACCTGACGTCCGTGGTGGCGCTGGCGTGCAGTGAGGACAAGCGGAACCCGGGGGCGTTCATCGCGTCGCCGTCGATGCCGTGGGCGTTCGGGTTCGACCGGGCGGTGGCGCCGGAGTACGGGTCCTACCACCTGGTGTGGCCGCGGGACCTGTACCAGATCGCGACCGGGATGCTCGCCGCCGGGGATCGCGCGGCGGCCGAGCGGGCGCTGGACTACCTGCTGCGGATCCAGCAGCCGCACGGGCACTGGCCGCAGAACACGAAGGTGTCGGGGGAGCCGTTCTGGACGTCGATCCAGCTCGACGAGACCGCCGCGCCGATGCTGCTGGCCTGGCTGCTCGACCGGGATGACGTGGTCACTGTGGACAGTCTGGTGCGGGGTGGGGACTTCCTGTTGTCCTACGCCAAGGACGGGTACTCCTCGCCGTACACCGAGCAGGAGCGGTGGGAGGAGCAGAGCGGGTACTCGCCGTCGACGATCTCGTCCGTGATCGCCGGGCTGGTGTGCCTGGCCGACCTGATGCGCCGCGCGGGACGCGACCCCGCCCGGTTCCTGGGCGCGGCGGACCGGTGGCGCGCGGCGGTCGACGGCTGGACGGTCACGTCGACCGGGCCGTACGCGCCGCGCCCGTACTTCGTGCGGCTCACCAAGGACGGCGACCCGGACGCCGGAACCACCTACAACCTGGGCAACAACAACCCGGACCCGACCGACCAGCGAGCGGTCGTGGACGCCGGTTTCCTGGAGCTGGTGCGGCTGGGGGTACGGTCGCCGGAGGACCCGGTGGTGGTGAACTCGCTGGCCGTGGTCGACGAGCGGATCTCGACGGTGACGCCGTCGGGCCGGCACTGGCACCGGTATTCCGGCGACGGCTACGGCGAACAGGCCGACGGCGGCCCGTGGAACGTGAACCGGCCCGAGTTGCACCGCACGTACGGCCGGTTGTGGCCGATCTTCGCCGGCGAGCGCGGCGAATACGAACTACTGGCCGGCGACCGGGACGCGGCGGCCGGGCGGCTGCGGGACATGGCGGCGTGCGCGGGGGAGACGGGGTTGCTGCCGGAGCAGGTGTGGGACCGGAACCCGCCGTACCCGGCCGTACGCCCCGGGACGCCGACCGCATCGGCGACCCCGCTGGCCTGGACGCACGCGCAGTACCTGAGGCTGGCGTGGTCCGTGGCGCGGGGACGGCCGGTGGAGTACCCGGACGTGGTGGCGGAGCGGTATCTGGGGTAGCGGACGGCAAGCCGGGAGCGGGAGTGGGCAGGCTGCGCACTGGGGCCGGAGGGTTCTGGATGACCGGCGGCCGGCAGTGGGGAGTGGAGTGGTAGGTGGCTGGCCGTGCGGTAGCCCTGCATGGCCGGCGGCCGGCAGTGGGAGTGGAGTGGTAGGTGGCTGGCCGTGCGGTAGCCCTGGATGACCGGCGGCCGGCAGTGGGAGTGGAGTGGTAGGTGGCTGGCCGTGCGGTAGCCCTGGATGACCGGCGGCCGGCAGCGGGAGTGGAGTGGTAGGTGGCTGACCACGCGGTAGCCCTGCAGACCGGCGGCCGGTAACGCATCAGCACCGACTACCCCAACCAGACCTCCCCCGCCCCCGATCCACAGCCGGTCTTTGGTCGCCGATCAGGCGTGTCAAGGTACTCTTTCCCGCCTTGACACGCCTGCTCGGCGACTGAAACACAATCAGGCATCGGGGGCGGGGGTGGTCGGAAGGTGACCGTTCGGCGCCGTGAGGCGCTTCCCGCCCGCAGGGCGGACTCCCCGCCTGCCCAAAAGCAAGACTAAAGATCAAAAGATGTCCTCGCCGGACGGGCAGGCTCCGGGATGACGGGGGACCGTTGTCGGCTCACCTCGGGCAAGTGGTCGCCGGGTGGTCATCCCGTCGCCTTCCGGTTTGTGCATATCACCTTGAGCCAGGGCCGCAAGGTTGGCATGGACGGCCGCCGGAGAGAGCCCGGGTTGCGGCCCTGGCTCAAGGTGATCGTCCAGTGTCAGGCGACGGGATGACCACCCAGCTGCTTTTGGTTGCTCCGCTGCCGCGGCCGGTGAGATCGTGGCGGGGTGAGGGAACGTGCGCTCGCGGCCCTGGCGGGCCTTGCCATCGGGGATGCGCTCGGCATGCCCACCGAAGGGTTGTCCCCGGCCGAGATCGTGCCCGTCACCGGCTTCGCGGCGGCCCGGGGGTTGCCGGCCGGTGGGGTCACCGACGACACGCAGCAGGCGGTGATCGTCGCGCGGTTGTTGATCGATGGGGATGGGCGGATCGATCCGCACCGGCTCGCGGATGCGCTCCTGGCGTGGGAGCGCGACCTGCGCAGCCGCGGCATCCGGGGGCTGCTCGGGCCCTCCACGCGCGCCGCGCTCAACGCCGTCGCCGCGGGGGCCTCCCTCGAAGAGGCCGGCAAGCACGGCACCACGAACGGCGCGGCCATGCGCATCGCCCCCGTCGGGATCGCCACTCCGGCCGACCTCGGCCGGCTCGTCGACAGCGTGGTCGAGGCCAGCTGGGTCACCCACAACACCGGCGTCGCCCTGGCGGGGGCGGCCGCGGTCGCCGCGGCGGTCAGCGCGGGGATCGACGGCGCGAGCCTGCCCGAGGCCATCGACTTCGCCGTCGCGGCCGCGGAACTGGCCGCCCAGCGGGGGAACTGGGTCGCGGCCGGGGACGTCGCCGCCCGGATTCGGTGGTCCCGCACCATGCCCGCCGCCGACATCCCGGCCCTGATCGGCACCAGCGTCGCCACCCAGGAATCGGTGCCCGCCGCGTTCGCGGTCCTGCACCACGCCGAAGACCCGTGGCACGCCTGCCGCACCGCCGCGAGCCTCGGCGGGGACACCGACACCATCGCCGCCATGGCCGGCGCGATCGCGGGCGCCTGCACCGGAGCGGACGCGTTCCCCGAGGACGCCGTCCGCACGGTCACCGAGGTCAACGACCTCCCGCTGCCGGAACTGGCCGACGGTCTGCTGAAACTGCGCGCCAGAACCGGATGAGCGCCTCGGCCGTCTCCTGTGGACGGTCCAGCTGCACGCAGTGCCCCGCGCCGTCGATGCCGACCGCGTCCCGGCCGAAGCGGCGAGCCAGGCGCTGGTACTCCTCGTGCGAGCCGGTGAACTCGTCGTCCATGCCGTGCACGAACAGCAACGGCACCCCGGACCCGGCCAGCTCACCGACCCCCGCCCGCGGACCGCACAACAGCCGCGGGAACCCGATGAGGTGACCGGTGCGGGTGGTCGACAACCGGGTGGTCATCAGGTCCAGCCGGTCCGGCTCGGCACGGGCCCAGTGGTCGATCAAGCCACGCAAGCCCGCGGCCCCCTCGGTGGCCACCGCGTCGGCGCACCAGGTGAGGAACGCGGTCTCCTTGTCCGAACCGGACAGCAAGCTGCCCAGCGGCGCGAAACTGCGCACTACCCGCGGCGCGGCGACGACCGCGGCGTGCGCGACCGCGGCGCCCGCGCAGTGCGCCACCACGTGCGCCGGCTCGCCCTCGCCGACCTCGCCGATCACCGCCAGCAGGTCCTGCGCCATGCCCGGCAGCGTGTAGGCGCTCGGGTCGTCGGGGCCCGGGCTCTCGTGCTGGCCGTGGTGGTCGACCGCCCACGCCGCGTACCCCGCGGCGGCCAGCAGCGGCAACAGCGGCGCGAAGTCCTCTTTGGACCCCAGATACCCGCCCACCAGCACCACCGGCTCCCCGAGGCCGGCCCGGTGCGCGGCGAACCGGCCGCGGTCGGTCTCCAGCACGACGCTCCGCACCGGGCTTTCCAGCGTGGTCACAGCGCGGCTCCGTCCCGGATCGCGGTCTTCTCGATGACGTCCGCGGCCTCCACCGCCCCGCCGCACGCCCGCACGATCTCCCGCATACCCCGCACGTTCGCCGCGATCCCCGCGTCGGACGACACCCGCAGCACCGCGTTGTGCAGCGCCTGCGCCGACACCTCCGCGCGGTTGAGCGTCACGCCCAGGCCCAGCTCGGTCAGCCGGGCCGCGTTCAGCCGCTGCTCGGCCATCTGCGGGACCGCGACCATCGGCACGCCGTGGTGCAGGGCCTCCAGCAGGCTGCCCATCCCGGCGTGCGTGACGAACGCCGACGCGGCGGCCAGCACGTCCAGCTGCGGCACCATCGGAGCGACCTCGACACCGTCCGGAACCGGCCCGAGCGCCGCCGGATCGACGTGCCGCCCGATCGCCATCACGGTGTGCCACCCCAGGCCCGCGGCCATGTCGAGGCACGCGCGGAAGAACCCGGGCTGGTCGGTGAAGCACGAGCCGAGCGAGATCAGCAGCACCGGTTTGCCCACCGGAGGGCGCCAGGACCCCTGGAACGACCGGTCGCCCAGCGCGGGACCGGCGAAGGTGTGCTCCGGCCCGAGCAGTTCCGGCGAGATCTGGAACGCCCGCGGCACGAACACCACCTTCGGGTCGTCCATCGCCTGGAACTCCTCGACCGAACAGCCGAGCCCCTGGTCGTCGAGGAACCGCTGGAACCGCTGGTACACCGGCAGCTCCGACACGCTCGTCACGCCGAACGCGATGCGCTCCCAGCCGGGGAACAACGCGTGCGTCGGCGAGAGCTGCACCATCGGCACGCCCAGCTTGCGCGCCAGGACCTTGCCCGCGAACGCGACGAAGTCGTAGGCGATCACGTCCGGAAGATCATCGAGCGTTTCCAGCACGGGGAGTGCCGCCTGGGCGTCCCGGTGGTACATCTCCACGCCCGCCATCAGGTCCTCCGGCGGCGGGCCGCCGTCCCGGACGTCCGGCAGCACCACCGGTTCCGCCCCGGCCGCGCGCACCTGCGGGACGAAGTCCGCGCCGACCGCGTAGCTCACCCGCCAGCCACGGGACACCAGCTCGGACACCACGGCGAGCGTGGGGTTGACGTGCCCGTGGTCGGCGACGTTGACGAACAGGACGTGCTTCACCGCGCCACCCCGCAGACGACGTGCTCGACCGGGGTGCAGTAGGGCAGGCCGGACAACGGTTCCCCGGCGAAGAACCGCAGCGCGAGGTCCACGACCTCGGCCGGCCGTTCCAGGTGCACGAGGTGGTCGGCGCCGTGGATCGCGGTGAACCTGGCGTCGGCGCACCTCGCCGCGGCCTCCCGGCTCAGCCGCGGGGTGGTCAGCGGATCGTGCTCGCCTGTCGTGACCAGCACGGGGACGGGCAGGACGCGGCCGTCGTCGCCGGGGCGGTCCAGCAGCCGCCGCGTGTTGTCCAGGTACTTGGCGATGTCGGCGTCGGTCATCGCGCCCACCAGGCCGGTCAGGCACCGGCGGACCGCGGCCTGCCGCCGCACGCCCGGCTCGCGGCTCAGCATCAGGTCCAGCACCTCGGCGGTGAACTCCGCGTGCCTGCCCTGTTCGGCCAGCTCGACGCTGCGGGCGATGCGGGTGCGCAACCGGCCGGTCACGTGCGTCATCGTGCCCACCAGCAGTAGCCGGCGCACCCGTTCCGGACGCAGCTGCGCCCACCGGTGCGCGACACCGCTGCCGTAGGAGGCGCCGACCACGTGCACCGGCTCGGGTGCGACGTGGCCGAGGAGGTGGTTCAGCGCGCCGGCGAGGAAATCCACGCCGTACTCGGGCGGCAGCCGGTCCGCCGCGCCCCAGCCGGGGAGGTCGACGGTGATCACGTCGGCGTGCCGGAGCAGGTCGCGTTCCACCCGGCCCCACGCGTCCTTGTGCTGGAACGCGCCGCCCACCAGGACGATCGGCGCGAGTCTGCCGCCCCCGCGCACGATGCGGCCCGCGTACTCGAATCCGCCGAACGTGAGCGGGACGGTTTCCTGCCGGATGGTCGTTGCCGTCACAAGCGATCTTCCTCGGGTGGTCGGTTTCGGGTCCGCCACGTAATCACGTCGTGGCGATCGGGCGCGCCACGGAAACTCCATCGAGCCAACTTGACCACTCGCGCGTGTGACCGTCACGCAAGAGGGCTTCCACCATGCGGAAGGCCGGTTGTATCAGCGGCGGCACACGATCAAGGATGGAACCGACGGAGTCAGCGCCGCCCCCCGAGGGAGCCGCCGTGGACAGGGCCTTGCGGAGACCGACTCCCATGACGGCGGCGGGGCGGTTGCTCGACGCGTTCACCCCGGGCCGCAGCCTGCTGACGTTGAGCAAGATCAGCCGCCGCGCCGGGCTTTCCCTGACCACCGCGCACCGGCTCGCCGGGGAGCTGATGAACTGGGGCGCCCACGAACGCGACGACGACGGCCGCTACCGCATCGGGCTGCACCTGCTGGAGCTGGCCGCGCTCGTGCCGCGCGGGCTGGAGCTGCGTGAGCTGGCCCAGCCGTTCCTGAGCAGCTGACGCCGGAGGCGGTGGCGTTCGCGGCACCGATCCGCGGCCAGGGCGACGAGGTGGTCGCCACGCTGGGGACTGGTGGTGCACCTCGACGAGTGCGAGCCGCGGGCCGTGGTGCCGGTGATGACCGCCGCGGCGCGCGGGATCTCGCGAACGCTGGGCGCGCCGTCGGCGGCGGATGTGCGGGGCGTGGTGCGCGGGCGGTGATCCACCGGGGCGCCTCGAACGCCGCGTCCGCTCCCTCGACGACCGCACCGAGGCGCACCTCGTCGCGTTTCCCGGCGAGCGGGAGTTCGCGGCGGCCTCACTTCCCGAAACCCGCCGTCAGGCCGCTGACCAGCTGCCGCCGCCCGAGCACGTACAGCGCCAGCACCGGCAGCGTCGAGAGCACGACCGCCGCCAGCACCGCCGGGATGTTCACCCGGAACTGCCCCTGGAACGACCACAGCGCGAGCGGCAGCACCCGCTGGTCCGGGCTCTGCGTGAGGATCAGCGGGAACAGGAACCCGTTCCACACGTTGAGCCCGTCGTACACCGCGACCGTCACCACGGCCGGCCGGATCATCGGCAGCACCAGGCTGAACAGCATCCGCCAGTCCCCGGCCCCGTCCACCCGCATCGACTCGAACAGCTCGTTCGGCACGTCCCGCAGGAAGTTCGCCAGGATGATCACCGACAGCGGGATCGCGAACGCCACCGACGGCAGGATGATCGCCAGCAGCGTGTCGTACAGCTGCGCCCGCGTGATCAGGTAGTACACCGGGATGATCGTCGCCTGGATGGGGATCGCCAGGCCCAGCAGGTAGCCGCGGTAGGTGAACCGCGAGAACCACGTCGTGCCGCGCACCACGTAGTAGGCGGCCATCAACGCCACCGCGACGGCGATCGCGACCGTCGCCAGCGTCACCACCACGCTGTTGGCGAAGTACCGCCAGAAGTTGTTGCGCAGCACCAGCTCGTACGCGCTCAGCGTCGGCGGAGCGGGCAGCGACAACGGGTTCGCGTCGTAGAACCCGCGCTGGTTGCGCAGGCTCGTCACCACCACGTAGTACACCGGCACCAGCACGATCGCCAGCCAGGCGAAACCGGCCAGGCCACCCAGGTAGTTCGGACGGGTCCGCATCACGCACCCTCCAGCTGGCTGCCGCGGCGGAAACTCGACAGCTTCGACAACCCCAGCGCCAGCGCGAGCCCGGCGACCACCAGCAGGACGGCCAGCGTGCTCGCCCGCCCCATGTCGTTGCCGGAGAACCCGGACAGGTACATGTCCAGCGGCAGCATCCGCGTCGCGTCGCCGGGGCCGCCGCCGGTCAGCACGAACACGAGGTCGAAGTAGGTCAGCGAGCCGACCAGCATCATCGTCGACGACGTGATGATCGTGTAGCGCAGCTGCGGCAGCGTGATGTGGAAGAACTGCCGCACCCGCCCGGCGCCGTCCAGCTCGGCCGCCTCGTACAGCGACCTCGGGATCTGCCGCACCCCGCCCTGGTAGAGCAGCGTGTGGAACGGCACGAACTGCCAGGCGATCACGAAGACCACCACGTACAGCGCCAGCGTCGGGCTGCCGAGCCAGTCCTGCGACAGGAAGTCCAGGCCGAACGCCCTGCTGGCGCCGAAGTTCGGGTCCAGCAGCGCCTTGAACGCGATCGCGATGGCCGCCGCGGACAGCAGCATCGGCAGGAAGTACAGCACGCCGAGCACCGCGCGGTACCGGCCGCGTCCGGCGATCAGCACCCCCAGCAGCAGCGAGATCGGCGTCTGCACCAGCCAGCTGACCACCATCACCTGCACCGACAGCCAGATCGCGTGGTAGGTCACCGGATCGGCGAGGGCCGCCGCCCAGTTCGCCAGGCCGGCCCACGACGGGTCGCCGATGCCGTCCCACTCCATGAAGCTCAGCACCGCGACCCCGCCCAGCGGCACGATCGCGAACACCGCGAAGAACGCCAGCGCCGGCACCGCCATCAGCGGGCTCGGGCCGGTGTGCAGCCGGCCCCGGCCGGGCGCCGGCGTGCGTGCCGGCGCCCGGTCCCGCCGTTCGAGCACGGTGCTCATCGCCCGATCGTCGCGTTCATGTTGGCGGAGAACTGTTCCGGCGTGATCTGCTTGAGGAACAGCTGCTCCAGGTTGGTCAGCAGCGCGTCGGCCTGGCCCGGGGACAGCGCCTGGTCCCAGGACAGCTGGAAGTTCGGCGCCTTGCTCGCCATTTCGTACACATAGGACAGGTACTGCGGGTCCTCGGTCTTCGCGAGCTTGTCCTCGATGCCGGTGAGCGGCGGCACCGATCCGCCGGCGAGCAGCGAGTCGACGTAGGAGTCGTTCATCAGGTCCTCGCGCAGGTACCGCAGCGCCGCCTGCTTCTGCTCCTCGCTCGCGGTGGCCGAGACGGACCAGTAGTTGGCCGGGTTGCCGACGATGTTCGCCGGATCGCCCTTGCCGCCGGGCACGGTGGGGAAGGTCGTCCAGCCGAGCTTGCCGCCTGCGATGAACTCGGGGTCGGCCTGCTTGATGGTGGGGAAGGCCCAGGAGCCCATCAGGTACATCGCGGCCTTGCCGGTGAACAGCAGCGCGGTGTCGGCGTTGCTGTCGGTCGCGATGGAGTTGAAGCCGCGGACGAAGCCGCCGGCGTCGACCAGCTGCTGGATCATCGTGTTGGCGCGGATGATCGCCGGATCCGACCAGGCGCCCGGCTTGTTCGCGGCGATGTTGTCGAACACCTCGGGTCCGCCGATGCGGTCGACGAGGTACTCCTCCCACATCAGCTGCGGCCACTTGCTCTGCCCGCCCAGCGCGAACGGCGCGATGCCGGCCGCGGTGAAGCGTGGCACCAGGGCCATCAGGTCGTCCCACGTCTTCGGCGGTTGCGCGCCGATGGAGTCGAACAGTTCCTTGTTGTAGAACAACACGACCGGCTGCATGCCGTTGTTCGGCACGGCGTAGGTCTTGCCGTCGATCACCCCGGTGCGGGCGACCGAGGGCAGGAAGCGGTTCACGAACGCCGGGTCGTTCGCGGCCTCACCGGACAGGTCCATGATCTTGCCGGAGTCCACCCAGGACTTCAGCAGGCCGCCGCTCCAGCTGAAGACCAGGGTCGGAGCCTCGTTCGCGCCGATCGCGGTGCGGATCTTCTGCTTGTAGGCGTCGTTGCCGAAGTACTGCGCGTCGATGCCGGAGGATTCGAAGGACGTCCGGAACGTCTGTTCGTCACCGCCGGTCAGCGCCCACGCGGTGGCGCCGTTGCCGCCGGCGGGGCCGCTGGAGCCGCACGCGGTGGTGAGGGAGAGAACCGCGGCCAGCCCGGCCGCGATCACGGCGGTGCGCCGCTTGACCAGTGTCATGATGCGCCTTCCCCATCGAAGGTCCGAAAGTTTTCGGAAACACTCTGGTATGTGTCGGAAGATATGCCGCCGGTACCGGGGCGTCAAGAGCTGTTTCGCCAAGGAAAATAGCGTTATAGTCGCCTGAAACTTTTCGGCAACAACCTGGTTGGAGGGTGCGGTGCCTGCCGGTTCCCAGCGCGCGACGCTCGCGATGGTCGCGGAAGCCGCCGGGGTTTCGCTGCCGACGGTGTCCAAGGTGCTCAACGGCCGCGGCGACGTGGCCGCGGCGACCCGGCAGCGGGTTCAGGACGTGCTCAGGGAACTGGGCTACGTGCCGCAGTCCGGGCGGCGCACGGTCGGCCCGGCGCGCGTGGTGGACCTGGTGTTCGACGACCTGGTCAGCCCGTACTCGCTCGAGGTGCTGCGCGGGGTCACCGAGGCGGGCGCCGAGACCGGGGTGGACGTCGTGGTCGGGCGGCTGCCCGAGGAGGGGGACGACGACTGGGCGCGGCGCCTGCGCCTGGCCGGGCGCGAGGGGCTGATCGTGGTCACCTCCGAGCTGACCCGCGCCCAGGTCGAGGGTTTCGACCGGGCCGGGTTGCCGCTCGTGGTGATCGACCCGCTGAACCTGCCGCGCGTCGAGGTGACCAGCGTCGGCGCGACCAACTGGAACGGCGGGGTGTCGGCCACCGAGCACCTGCTGGGGCTGGGCCACCGCCGCATCGCCTACGCGGGCGGGCCGGTGCAGGCCTCGTGCAGCCAGGCCCGCCAGCACGGCTACCGCGCGGCGCTGGAGAACGCCGGTGTCACCGTCGATCCGCGGCTGATCCTGCACGGCGCCTTCGGCTACCCGGACGGCCTGGAGATGGGCGGCCGGCTGCTCGACCTGCCGGAACCGCCGACCGCCGTGTTCGCCGGCAGCGACGCGACCGCGCTGGGCGTGATGGAGGCCGCGCGGCGGCGGGGCCTGCGCGTGCCCGAGGACCTGTCCGTGGTCGGGTTCGACGACACCATGCTCGCCGAGCTGGCCACGCCCGCGCTGACCACCGTGCGGCAGCCGCTGCAGGACATGGGCCGCGTCGCGTTGCGCACCCTGATGCGCCTGGCCGCGGGCGAAACCCTCGACTCACACCACGTGGAGCTGGCCACCAACCTGGTGGTGCGCGATTCGACGACGAACCTGCGAGGAGCACCATGACGGAACCGATCTGGCGGAACAGCGCGCTGCCCGCCGCCGCCCGAGCCGAGGCGCTGCTGGCGGAGATGACCCTCGAGGAGAAGGTGGCGCAGCTGGGCAGCGCGTGGCCGGGCAACGAGCAGCTGAACGGCAACGTCGCGCCGATGCAGGACGTGTTCGCGCGCGGCGGGGTGCCGTTCGAACAGGCGCGGGAGAACGGCATCGGGCACCTGACGCGGGTGTTCGGCACGGCGCCGGTCAGCGCGGCCGAAGGCGCGGCGCGGGTCGAGGCGCTGCAGCGGGAGATCGTCGAGGAGACCCGGCTGGGCATCCCGGCGATCGTGCACGAGGAATGCCTGACCGGCTTCACCACCTACGGCGCCACGGTCTACCCGGCGGCGCTGGCGTGGGCGGCGACGTTCGACCCGGAGCTGGTCGAGCGGATGGCGTCGGCGATCGCCGACGACATGCGCAACTGCGGGGTGCACCAGGGGCTCTCCCCGGTGCTGGACGTCGTGCGGGACTACCGGTGGGGCCGGGTCGAGGAAACCCTGGGCGAGGACCCGTACCTGGTCGGCACGCTGGGCGCGGCATACGTGCGGGGCTTGGAGCGCAACGGCATCATCGCCACGCTCAAGCACTTCGCCGGGTACTCGGCGTCACGCGCGGCCCGCAACCACGCGCCGGTGTCGATCGGCCCGCGGGAGCTGCGGGACGTGATCCTGCCGCCGTTCGAGATGGCGATCCGCGAGGGCGGGGCGCGGTCGGTGATGAACGCCTACGTCGACCTCGACGGGGTGCCCGCCGCGGCGAACGTGCCGCTGCTGACCGGGATCCTGCGGGACGAGTGGGGTTTCGAGGGTGTGGTGGTGTCCGACTACTGGGCCATCGCGTTCCTGGGCAGCATGCACCGGGTCGCCGACAGCACCGGCCAGGCCGGGGCGCTCGCGCTGGCCGCGGGCATCGACGTGGAGCTGCCCGACACCCTCTGCTACGGCAAGGAACTCGTCGAGCTGGTGCGCTCCGGCGAGGTGCCGGAGTCCCTTGTGGACCGTGCGGCCGGGCGGCTGCTGCGGCAGAAGGCCGAGCTGGGCCTGCTCGACGCGGACTGGGCGCCGCGGGCGCGTCCGGTGGACCTGGACTCGCCGCGCAACCGGGCGATCGCGCGGGAGCTGGCGGAGAAGTCGGTGGTGCTGCTGTCCAACGACGGCGAGTTGCCGTTGCGCGCGAAGCGGATCGCCGTGGTCGGCCCGTGCGCGGACGATCCGCTCGCGTTCATGGGCTGCTACTCCTACCCGAACCACGTGCTGCCGCGGTATCCCGGGCACGGCATCGGGGTGGCGGCGCCGTCGCTGCTGGAGTCGCTGCGCGCGGAACTGCCGGACGCAGTGATCACCTCGGCGGCCGGCTGCCCGATCCGCGACGAGGACCGGTCCGGTTTCGCCGAAGCAGTGGAAGCCGCGCGGGACGCCGACGTGTGCATCGCGGTCGTCGGCGACCGGGCGGGCCTGTTCGGCGAGGGCACCTCCGGCGAGGGCTGCGACGCGCCGGACCTGCGGCTGCCCGGCGTGCAGGACGAGCTGCTGACCGAACTGCTCGCGACCGGCACGCCGGTGGTGGTGGTCGTGGTGTCCGGGCGGCCGTACGCGCTGGGAAACCACACGGGGGCGGCGGCCCTGGTGCAGGCGTTCATGCCCGGCGAGGAGGGCGGCCCCGCGCTGGCGGCTGTCCTGTCCGGACGGACGAACTTCGGCGGACGGCTCCCGGTGCAGGTGCCGCGGGTGGCCGGCGCGCAGCCGAGCACCTACCTGCAGCCGCCGCTGGGCGGCAACAGCGAGGGCATCAGCAACCTCGACCCGAGCCCGCTGTTCCCGTTCGGGCACGGCCTGTCCTACACCACGTTCGAGTACTCCGATCTGGCGGTGAGCACCCGCGAGGTGCCCACCGACGGCGAGGTCGAGGTCTCGGTGCGGGTGCGCAACACCGGTGACCGCGCCGGGGACGAGGTGGTGCAGCTGTACGTGCGCGACGTGCTGGCGCAGGTGACCCGCCCGGTGCGGCAGCTGGCCGGGTTCGCGCGGATCACCCTGGCGGCCGGGGAGAGCCGGACCGTGGTGTTCCGGCTGCACGCCGACCGGCTCGCGTTCACCGGCCTGGACCTGCGCCGGATCGTCGAACCGGGCACGATCGAGGTCTTCGCCGGCCGCTCGGCGGGTGACCTGCCCTGCCACGCCACGTTCGAGCTGACCGGCCCGGTGCGCGAGGCCGGGCCCGACCGCGTGCTGACCACCCCGGTTCACTCGCCGGGTGACACGAGCCCGGTCTCGTAGGCGAGGACGACGGCCTGGGCGCGGTCCCGCAACGCCAGCTTGGCGAAGATGCGGGCCACGTGCGTCTTGACCGTCGCCTCGCTGAGCGTCAGCTCCGCGGCGATCTCGGCGTTCGACCGGCCCCGCGCGACGAGGGTGAGGACCTGGAGTTCGCGCGGGGTCAGGACGGCCAGGTCGCGGTGCAGCGCCGGGCGCGGTTGCCCCGCGGCGAAGCGCTCCACCAGCCGCCGGGTGATCGACGGCGCCAGCAGCGCGTCGCCGGAGCCGACCAGGCGCACCGCGGCCACCAGGTGCTCGGGGGTGACGTCCTTGAGCAGGAAGCCGCTGGCCCCGGCGGCGAGCGCGTCGTAGACGTAGCGGTCGAGGTCGAACGTGGTCAGCATGAGCACCCGGCAGCCGGGGGAGCGGGCCAGGATGCGGCGGGTCGCCTCCAGGCCGTCCATCGCCGGCATGCGGATGTCCATGAGCACGACGTCGGGGTCCAGGTCGCGGACGGTGGCGACGGCTTCCGCGCCGTCCGCCGCCTCGCCGACCACGTCGATGCCGCCGGAGGCGAGGATCATCCGGAAGCCGGTGCGCACCAGCGCCTGGTCGTCGGCGATCACCACGCGCGGTTCGGTCACGGCCGTTCCAGCGGGATCTTCGCCCGCACCCGGAACCCGCCGCCGAGGCGCCGCCGGGCGTCCAGGTCGCCGCCGAAGACCGCCACGCGCTGCCGCAGCCCGAGCAGACCGCGTCCCTCCTCGGTCTCGCCCGGCCACGCCGGCGCGTCCCCGGTCAGCACGCTGGGGCCGCTGTTGAGCACCTCGACCCGCAGGTAGCGGTCGGCGTAGCGCACGGTCACCTCGGCCTGCCGCCCGTCGCCGTGCTTGAGTGCGTTGGTGAGCGCCTCCTGGATGATCCGGTACGCCGTCAGGTCCACGCCCGAGGGCAGCGGCCGCGGTTCCCCGGACACGCGGACCTCCACCGGCAGCCCGGCGAACGCGATGCGGTCGATGAGCGGGCTGAGCCTGCTCAGGCTCGGCTGCGGGGACAGGTCGGCGTGCTCGTCCCCGTCGGCGGGTGGTGCGAGCACGCCGAGCAGGGTCCGCAGCTCGGTCATCGTGTCCCGGCCCGCCGCCTCGACCGCTTCCAGCGCCGTCGCGGCCTGCCCGGGTTCGGTCGCGAGCACCCGGCGCGCGGCCCCGGTCTGCACCACCATGACGCTCACGTTGTGGCTGACGATGTCGTGCAGCTCCCGCGCGATCCGGGCCCGTTCGGCGTCCACCGCGCTGCGTGCCGCGCTTTCCCGTTCGCGCTCCAGCAGCCAGCCGCGTTCCTCCAGTGCTCTGGCGAACGCCCGCCGCCAGCGGGCGAGCCGGACCGCGAGCACCGCGGCCACCAGGCACGCCACCGCCGCGACAACCAGTTCCACCACGGGGCAACTCTTCCAGGACAGCGCGCGATCCGCATCCACCTCCGGACTACATCCCCGGGATGACCCGCGCGGCGGGTTACCTCCCCGGGCCGATGCCCGCACCGGGCCGCGGCCCGCAGGATGGCCGCTGTGACCAGAGATGACGGCGCGGTCGTGCGGCTGACCGCCGTGCGCAAGGAATACAGCGACTCGGTTGCCCTGGACGGGATCTCCCTGGAGATCCACGCCGGGGAGGCGGTCGCGGTGATGGGACCCTCCGGCAGCGGCAAGTCCACGCTGCTGAACCTGGTGGCCGGGCTGGACCGCCCGACCTCCGGCACGGTGGTCGTGCACGGCGAGGACCTGGGGAAGCTGAACGAGACCGGGCTGGCGCTGTTCCGCCGCCGCCGGATCGGCATGATCTTCCAGTTCTTCAACCTGCTCGACGACCTGCCCGCGCTGGACAACGTGGCGCTGGCCGCGCAGCTCACCGGCACCCCGGCGGGCCAGGCACGCAAGCGTGCGCTCGAACTGCTCGGCGAACTGGGCATCGCCGGACGGCGCAACGTCTACCCGGCCCGCCTCAGCGGCGGTGAGCGGCAGCGCGTCGCGGTCGCGCGGGCCCTGATGAACCGGCCCGCGCTGCTGCTGGCCGACGAGCCGACCGGCGCGCTGGACAGCCGCGCCGGCGAGCAGGTGATGGACCTGCTGCTCGACCTCAACCAGATCGGGCAGACGCTGCTGCTGGTGACCCACGACGAGCGGCTCGCCACCCGCTGCGCGAGCCGCGTGGTCGAGGTCGTCGACGGCCGGGTCGCGCGCGAGACCGGTGTGGAGCGGACCCCGTGAGCGCGGTGTGGCGGGTCGCGCGGGCCGAGCTCGGGCGGCGCCGGTTGCAGACCACCGTGATCGGCCTGGTGGTCACGATCTCCACGGCGACGATCGTGCTCGCGCTCGGGTTGCTGGTGTCCTCGTCGGCTCCCTTCGACCGGGCGCACGCACGGCAGAGCGGCGCCGACCTGGTCGCCGTGTTCGACCGCGCCCAGGTGACCGACGAGGAGCTGACGCGGGCCGGCGCCCGGGCCGACGCGGTGGCCGGGCCGTTCGCCCAGCTCACCCTCGACACCTCGCAGAGCACGCAGTTCGTCGGCCCGGCCCTGACCACGGTGGGCCGCGCCGAGCCCGGCGGCCCGGTCGACCGGGTGGACGTCTGGGACGGCCGGTGGGCCACCACACCGGGCGAGATCGTCCTCAACCTGGCCCCCGGCACGACCCTGGTGCCCCTCGGTTCGCGGATCGAGGTCCCCGGGCAGCCCGTCCTGACCGTCGTCGGGTTCGCCCACACGGTGAGCGCGTCCGCCGACGCGTGGGTCACCCCCGAGCAGGCCGCGGCGCTGCGGCCGACCGCCACCCAGATGCTCTACCGGTTCGCCCCGGACGCGACCGCGGAGGACGTCGCCGCGGGGCAGGCCGCCGTGACGGCCGGGCTGCCGCCCGGGGCACTCCTGGGTGCGCAGTCCTCCCTCACGGTGCGGCAGCAGCTCGTCGCCGAGGTCGGGGTGTACGTGCCGTTCCTGGTCGTCTTCGGGGTCCTCGGGCTGGTGGTGGCGGTGCTGATCGTCGCCAACGTGGTCGGCGGCGCGGTCGTGGCCGGGTTCCGCGACATCGGGATGCTCAAGGCGCTCGGCTTCACCCCGAACCAGGTGATGGCGGTCTACCTGGTGATGGTCACCGTCCCGTCCGCGGCCGGGTGCGTGCTGGGCACGGTGCTCGGCAACCTGGTCGCGCGGCCGCTGCTGGCCGACGCGTTCCAGGTCTTCGGCGCGGGCGCGGCGGGCATCGACCCGTGGGTGACCGTGGTGGCGTTGCTGGGCCTGCCCGCCGTGGTCGTCCTGGCCGCGCTCCTGTCCGCGCTGCGGGCCCGCCGGTTGCCCGCGGCCTTGGCGATCAGCGCGGGCAGCGCACCCCGGCCCGGCCGCGCGCTGGTGGTCCAGCGGTGGCTGTCCGGCCTGCGGCTGCCGCGGTCGGTGAGCCTCGGCCTCGGGGTGCCGTTGGCCCGCCCGGCGCGCAGCGGGCTGACGCTGGCCGCGGTCGTCATCGGGGTCACCACCGTGACGCTCGCGATCGGCGTGACGTTGTCGGTGAACGCCTACAACGCGGCGATGCGTCCGTCCTATCCGGACCGGATCGAGGTGCTGGCAGGCGGGCCGGCGCCCGGCGGCGCGGTCACGCCGGCGCTGAGCGACGCCGAGGACGAGGCCCTGCTGCGCTCGGCCCCCGGTGCGCGGCGGGTGGCGGCGGTGGCCGCCAAGAACGTCAACGTGGTCGGCGGGCAGCAGACCGCGCGGGCCGAGTTCTTCCGCGGTGACTCCGCCGCCCTCGCCCCGCGGCTCGCGAGCGGGCACTGGCCGGCGGGACCCGGGCAGGTGGCGGTCCCGTCGAGGTTCCTGCACCAGCGCGGGCTCGCGACCGGTGACACCGTCACCGTGGAACTCGCCGGGCAGCGCGCCGCGATGCGGATCGTCGGCGTGGTGCTGGTCAACAACGCCGACACGATCTTCGCCGACTGGACGGCCCTGGCGCTGCTCGACCCGGATGCACGAGCCGACACCTACCGGGTCGAACTCGCGCCCGGCACGGACCAGGAGGCGTACCGGGCCGCCGTCGCGGACGGCGACCCGGGCCTGGTGGTGCTGCCCCCGCGCGACGGGACGTCGAGCCAGGCCCAGGTGCTCGTCGGCTCCGCCACGCTGCTGACGCTGGTGCTGGGGGCCGTCGCCGCGCTCGGCGTGTTCAACACCGTCGTCCTCGACGCCCGGGAACGCCGCCGCGACCTCGGCATGCTGAAGTCGATCGGCATGACACCCCGCCAGGTCACGGTGATGATGGTGACCTCGATGGGCGCTCTGGGCCTCGTCGGCGGCCTCGTCGGCGTGCCGCTCGGGATCCTCGCGCACCGGGTGGTCGCCCCCGCGATGATGCGCGCGGCCCAGTCCGACGTGTTCGGCTTCGTCGTGGACGTCTACCGCGTGCCGACGGCGGCCGGGCTGGTGCTGGCCGGCATCGTCATCGCGGTGGCCGGGGCCGTCATCCCGGCGCGGGGCGCCGCACGGACGCCCATCGCCGCCGTCCTGCGCAGCGAGTGACCGGCTACGCGAGCCGCTCCACGGTTTCGGTCAGCGCGCGCAGTTCGTCCTCGGTGTTGTAGTAGTGCACCGAAGCCCGCACCATGGCGGGCAGGTTCCGCACCTCCTGGTCGTACTGGTAGGAGGTGGGGCGCGTGATCGAGGTGTTGATCTTCGCCGCGGCCAGCCGCTGCTGGACCTCCGCGGCCTCGGTCCCGGCGACGCTGAAGGTGACGATCCCGCACTTGCGCTTGCCCTGGTCGTGCACCGTGACCCCGGCGATCTGGGACAGGTCCGCCCGCAGCCGGGCGGCCAGCGCGGTCACCCGTTCCTCGATGGCCGGGAGCCCGACCCGCCGCGCGTAGTCGACGGCGGCACCGAGGCCGAGCACGAGGCCGTAGTTGCGTTCCCAGGTCTCGAAGCGGCGGCCGTCCGGCGCGATCTCGAACTCCTCCGGCGCGGTCCAGGTGGCCGAGTACAGGTCGAGCATCGCGGGCTCGAGCCGCTCCCGCAGCCGCGGGTGCGTGTAGAGGAAACCGGTGCCGCGCGGGCCGCGGACGTACTTGCGGCCGGTGGCGGACAGGGCGTCGCAGCGCAGGCGGCGCACGTCGAGGTCCAGCTGCCCGGCCGACTGGCACGCGTCGAGCAGGAACGGGATCCCGGCCCGCTCGGCGATCGCGCCGACCTCCTCGGCCGGGTTGACCAGGCCGCCCTGCGTCGGGACGTGCGTGATCGCGATGAGCTTGACGGTGTCGTCCAGCCGGCGCTCCAGGTCGGCGATGTCCAGCTGGCCGCTCTCGTCGTCCTCGACGACCTCGACCACCGCGCCGGTGCGGCGGGCGATCTGCAGGTAGGCGATGGCGTTGCTGGCGTACTCCGCACGGCCGGTCAGGATGCGGTCGCCCGGTGCGAAGCGGAACGCGTAGAAGACGGCCTGCCACGAGCGGGTCGCGCTGTCGGTCACCGAGATGTCGGCGGCGTCGGCACCGAGGAAGCGGGCGATGCCGTCGTAGACGCCCCGGATGCGGTCGGCGTGCGCGGCGGCGGTCTCGTAGCCGCCGCGCACCGACTCCTCCCGCAGGTAGTCGAGCACGGTGTCGGTGACCTGCCGCGGCGGCAGCGACGAACCGGCGTTGTTGAGGTGCACGACCGCGTCCGTGCCCGGGGTGTCGCGGCGGAGGCGGTCGACGTCTTCTTCGCGCAGTGTTGTCACAGCCCGACCATATTGGGCGCGTCCAGGCGGGGACAACGCTTTACCACGTCGTCCCAGTCGTACTCGGGCGCGACGCGGCGCAGGGCCGCCAGGGTCGCCGGCATGCGGCCGCGCTCGGAGCCGTCGGCGATCTTGACCGCGACCGTGGTGCAGTCCGGCAGGATCGCGATCTGCACGGCCTCGGCGCCGTCCTTGGCGATCAGCCCGGGCACGGCCGTCATGAGCTGGGTGACGTCCCGGTTCGGGCCGGCCAGCATCTCCGGGTGCTTGCGGATCGCCTCGGCCACGCGGTGCTCGGCCGTCCCGTGCGGCGCGGTGGCGACCCGCTGGACGGCCAGCGCCAGGCCGCGCAGGGAGATCGCGAACAGCGGCGCGCCGCACCCGTCCACGGCGGTGTGCGCGACCGGTTCCCCGGCCAGCTCGGCCACCGTCTCGGCGAGCTGCACCTGCAGCGGGTGCGCCGGGTCGAGGTAGTCGCCGGTGGACCAGCCGTTCAGCCTCGCGGTGGCGAGCATGGCCGAGTGCTTGCCCGAGCAGCAGTGCGCGAGCCGCCGGGGCGCCCGGCCCTCGGTGATCCACCGGTCGTGCAGGACGGGGTCGTGCGGGAGGTGCGCCGGGCACCGCAGGTCGTTCTCGGTGAGCCCGGCCCCGTCCAGGATCCGGGTCGCGCCGGCCAGGTGGAACTCCTCGGCGGAGTGGCTGGCGGCGGCCAGGGCGAGCAGGTCGGGCGGCAGGTCGAGACCGAGCCGCACCATGCCGGTGGCCTGCATGAGCTTCGCCGTCGACCGGGGGTAACCCGGCTGGTCGACGTCACCCCCGGCCTCCAGCACCTCGCCACCGGGGCCGAGGACGACCCGCGATCCGAAGTGGACACTTTCCACGAGCCCGTCGCGGACTACCTGAACCAGAGGGATCACCACGCCCCGAGGCTCGCCGCGCCGCTTCCACCCTGTCAAGCGGATGCTCGTCACTACACGGTCTTGATCACCCCGCCGTCGGCCAGGTAGTCGGCGCCGGTCAGGTTGCCCGACCGCGGCGAGGCGAGGAACGTCACCAGCGCGGCCGTCTCCTCGGGCTCGGTCAGCCTGCCGGTCGTGATGCCCATCGCGGCCGGTACGCCGGCCAGGTACTCGGCCAGCGGGACGCCCGCGGCGGCCGCCAGCTCACCCGCGTACCCGTCCGGGTCGGCCCAGTTGGCGGTCCGCGTCGGGCCCGGGCTGACCGTGAGCGCACGCAGGCCGCGCGAGCCGAACTCCTCCGCCAGCGCCTTCGTCAGGTTCGTCAGCGCCGCCTTGGCCGTGCCGTAGTCCACCGGCGGGAACGCCGCACGCGCGCCGATCGACGAGATGTTGATCACGACTCCACGCCGCCGCAGCAACCCGGGCAGCAGCGCCCGGGTCACCCGCACGGTGGCGAACAGGTTCAGCTCGAACGTCCGCTGCCACGCCTCGTCGTCGATGTCGAGGAAACCGCCGGCCCGCATGCTGGTCGTGGTCACCCCGCCGAGGTTGTTGACCAGGATGTCCACGTCCCCGGCGCGTTCGGCGAGCAGCGTCACCCCCTCGGGGGTGGTCAGGTCGGCCCGGACCGGGATGCCCTCGCTCACCGTGCGTGCCGCCGCGAACACGGTCACGCCCTCGGCGGCCAGCGCCCGGACGATCGCCAGCCCGATCCCCTTGCTCGCGCCGGTCACGACCGCCGTCTTGCCCTCCAGCTGCAGGTCCACGTGTTCTCTCTTTCTTGAACTAGAGTTACAAAATGAGCGCAGCGCACGGCGCGCCGCCAGCAGGTGGGTTCAGAGCGCGCGCAACGCCGTCTCGGCGAGGCCCGCCAGCCGTCGCGGGTCGGGGTCGGCCTTGGCCAGCACGCGGATGCCGTTGATGGTGGTGAGCAGGAACGCCGCGAGCGCGCCGGCGTCGGCGTCGGGATCGATGTCGCCCGCTCGCTGCCCCTCCTCGATGGTGCTGCGGAAGGCCGCCTCCTGCCGTTCGAAGGTGCGCCGCACCAGGTGGTTGACCACCTCGTCGGCCTCGCCGAACTCGACCGCGGCGTTGGCCATCATGCAGCCCCGCCGGTCTTCGCGGGCCGCCTCGACGACGAGTCCGACCGCCGCGCGCAGCCGCTCGCGGGCCGGCCCCGGCCCGTCCAGGATCTCGATCAGCCGGACGGTCTCCCGCTCGTAGTAGCGCCGCAGCGCCCGCTCGTAGAGGGCGTGCTTGCTGGTGAACGCGTTGTACAGGCTGCCGCGGCCGATGCCCAGCGCGTCGACCAGCTGCTGGGGTGTGGTGTCGCCGAACCCGTTCGCCCAGAAGACCTCCATCGCCCGGTCCACGGCCACGTCCACGTCGAAGGCCTTCGCTCTCGCCACGCCGCGACCGTAGCTCAAACTGGAACTAGAGGTCAAATAAACTTCGCTCGGCACGTCGGCGATTTTTTGTCGGTGCCGCGAGCTACGCTGATCCTCCAGGCCGGGAGTCAGCGCGCAACACAGGGGAGGTTCTTGCTGGTGTCGAACGATTCCTTCGTCCACCTGCACGTGCACACCGAGTACTCGATGCTCGACGGTGCGGCGAAGATCGCCCCGCTGTTCGCCGAGGCGAGTCGTCTCGGCATGCCCGCGGTCGGGATGACCGACCACGGCAACATGTACGGGGCGGACGAGTTCTACCAGCAGTCGCGCAAGGCCGGGCTGAAACCGATCATCGGGATCGAGGCCTACATCGCGCCGGAGTCGCGGTTCCACAAGAAGCCGGTGTTCTGGGGGCAGGCGTCGCAGCGGGGCTCGGACGAGTTCGGTGAGGGCGGCGACGTCTCCGGTGGTGGTGCCTACACCCACATGACGATGCTGGCGGAGAACGCGACGGGTCTGCGGAACCTGTTCAAGCTGTCGTCGCTGGCTTCGATGCAGGGGTACTACCGCAAGCCGCGGATGGACCGGGAGCTGATCGCGGAGAACGCCTCCGGCATCATCGCCACCACCGGCTGCCCGTCGGGTGAGGTGCAGACGCGGTTGCGGCTGGGTCAGAAGGCCGAGGCGATCCAGGCGGCCTCGGACTACAAGGACATCTTCGGGGCGGACAACTTCTTCCTGGAGCTGATGGACCACGGCCTGCCGATCGAGCGGTCGGTGCGGGAGGGGCTGCTGGAGATCGGCAAGCTGCTCGACCTCAAGCCGCTGGCCACCAACGACTCGCACTACGTCACCAAGGACCAGGCCGCCTCGCATTCGGCGTTGCTGTGCGTGCAGTCGGGCAAGACGCTCAACGACCCGAACCGGTTCAAGTTCGACGGCGACGGTTACTACCTGAAGTCGGCCGCGGAGATGCGCGAGTACTGGGACACCGAGGTGCCCGGCGCCGCCGACTCCACCCTGCTCATCGCCGAACGCGTCCAGTCCTACGAAGACGTCTACACCCACAAGGACCGCATGCCGGTCTTCGAGGTGCCCGAGGGCCACGACGAGGCGTCCTGGCTGCGCGCCGAGGTCGACCGCGGCCTGGCGTGGCGGTTCCCCGACGGCGCACCGGAGGGGTACCGCGAGCGGCTGGACATGGAGCTCGAGGTCATCATCGGCAAGGGCTTCCCGGCCTACTTCCTCGTCGTCGCCGACCTCATCAACTACGCCCGCAAGGTCGGCATCCGGGTCGGCCCGGGCCGTGGTTCGGCGGCGGGTTCGCTGGTCGCCTACGTCCTGGGCATCACGAACCTGGACCCGATCCCGCAGAAGCTGCTGTTCGAGCGGTTCCTCAACCCCGAGCGCGTGTCGATGCCCGACATCGACATCGACTTCGACGACCGCCGCCGCGGCGAGATGATCCGCTACGCCACCGAGAAGTACGGCGCGGACAAGGTCGCCCAGGTCATCACGTTCGGCACCATCAAGACCAAGGCGGCGATCAAGGACGCCGCCCGGGTCCACTTCGGTCAGCCGGGCTACGCGATCGCGGACAAGATCTCCAAGGCGCTGCCGCCGCCGATCATGGCCAAGGACATCCCGCTGTCGGGCATCGTGGACCCGCAGCACGAGCGCTACGGCGAGGCGGCCGAGGTCCGCACGCTGATCGAGACCGACGAAGAGGTCTCCACGATCTTCGACACCGCACGCGGGATCGAGGGCCTGATCCGCAACGCCGGCGTGCACGCCTGCGCGGTCATCATGTCCAGCGAGCCGCTGATGGACGCCATCCCGCTGTGGCAGCGCGACGACGGATCGATCATCACCGGATGGGACTACCCCTCCTGTGAGGCCATCGGCCTGTTGAAGATGGACTTCCTGGGCCTGCGCAACCTCACCGTCATCGGCGACGCGATCGACAACATCAAGGCCAACCGCGGCATCGAGATCGACCTGGACACCCTGGGCGTCGACGACCCGGAGACCTACAAGCTGCTCTCCCGCGGTGACACGCTCGGCGTGTTCCAGCTGGACGGTGGCCCGATGCGGGACCTGCTGCGCCGCATGCAGCCGACGGTGTTCGACGACATCGTCGCGGTCGGCGCGCTGTACCGGCCCGGTCCGATGGGCATGAACGCCCACAACGACTACGCCGACCGGAAGAACAACCGGCAGCAGGTCAAGCCGATCCACCCCCAGCTGGAAGAGCCCCTGAAGGAGATCCTGGCCGACACCTACGGCCTGATCGTCTACCAGGAGCAGATCATGCACATCGCGCAGAAGGTCGCCGGCTACTCGATGGGCCGAGCGGATGTGCTGCGCCGCGCGATGGGCAAGAAGAAGAAGGAGGTCCTCGACAAGGAGTTCGAGGGCTTCGCCGCGGGGATGAAGGCCAGCGACCTCGTTCCCGGCGGCTTCTCCGACGAGGCCATCCAGGCGCTGTGGGACACGATCCTCCCGTTCGCCGGGTACGCGTTCAACAAGAGCCACGCGGCCGCGTACGGCCTGGTGTCGTACTGGACGGCGTACCTCAAGGCGAACTTCACCGCGGAGTACATGGCGGCGTTGCTCACCTCGGTGGGTGACAACAAGGACAAGTCCGCGGTCTACCTGTCGGAGTGCCGCCGGCTCGGGATCAAGGTGCTGCCGCCGGACGTCAACGAGTCGGGCCAGCGCTTCGCCGCGGTCGGCAACGACATCCGCTTCGGCATGGGCGCGGTGCGCAACGTCGGCGCCAACGTCGTCGAATCGATCATCAAGACCCGTCAGGAGAAGGGCAAGTACACCTCCTTCACCGACTTCCTCGACAAGTCGGAGCTGGTGGCCTGCAACAAACGGGTCATCGAATCCCTGATCAAGGCCGGTGCGTTCGACTCGCTCGGCAACACCCGCCTGTCGATGATCCAGGTCCACGAGGACGCGGTCGACGCGGTCGTGCCGCTCAAGCGCCAGGAGGCGATGGGCCAGTTCGACCTGTTCGGGGCCTTCGGCGGAGACGGCGACGCGGCCGAAGCCGCACCGTCGTCGTCGCCGCTGGCGCACCTGAAGTTCGGCGACGAGGAATGGCCACGCAAGCAGTTGCTGGCTTACGAGCGGGAGATGCTGGGCCTGTACGTCTCGGCGCATCCGCTGGACGGCGCCGAGCGGATCCTGCGCAAGCACGCCCCGCGTCCGATCGCGGCGATCCTGGACAACCCGCCCAAGGAAGGTGAGCTGGTCATCTCCGGCCTGATCACCTCGCTGGAGCGGCGGGTCAACAAGAAGGGTGAACCCTGGGCCATCTGCACGGTGGAGGACATGGACGCCTCGCTGGAAGTCCTGTTCTTCCCCAAGGCCTACGCCATGTTCTCGGCGGACCTGATCGAGGACAACGCCGTCCTGGTCAAGGGCCGGGTCAACTGGCGCGAGGACAAGATGTCGGTGTTCGGCGGCGGCCTGGTACCACTGGACCTGTCCGAGATCGGCAACGGGGAGGACGAGCCCCCGCTCGTGCTGCGGTGCACCGCGGAACGCCTGGACAAGAGCGTGGTCGGCGAGCTGAAGTCGACGCTGCTCGCCCACCGCGGCGAAACACCCGTCCGGCTGAAGCTGGTGGGCAAACAACGCGAGACGACGTTCGCCCTCTACGACTACCCGGTCAAGGTCAGCTCCATGCTGATGGGCGAACTGAAGGGCATCCCCGGCATCACCGCAGGCACCTGACAGAACAACAACCCACCCAAACCGCCACTCGGCAACGCAAGCGGCCCCACCGCCCGAGCCACACCTCTCCCGCAACCCGATCCCCAGCGAAATCGGTTGCCGAGCAGCGGGGTCAAGGTACTCTTTCCAGCCTTGACGCCGCTTCTCGGCAACCGAACACTGAAAGACCGGGTTCGGGAGGGGCAGATCCGGGCGTAGCGAAGCGAAGCCGGCGCTTTCAGCCGCGTGCAGCGCAAACACCCGCGTAGCGGCTCCAAAGCGCGCGCCATCAGCAACCACAAGTCACCATGGACAGGTGACCCTCACCCGGCAACCGGACCCGCGCCGCTGGAAGGCCCTCGCCGTCAGTCTCACCGCGGGCTTCATGGGCCTGCTGGACGTCAGCATCGTCAACGTCGCCCTGCCCTCGATCCAGCGGGGCATCGGCGGGGACGCCGGCACCGCACAGTGGGTCGTTTCCGGGTACGCGCTCACCTTCGGCCTGGTCCTGGTCTCCGGTGGCCGTCTGGGTGATGCGCTGGGCAGGCGCCGGATGTTCCTCATCGCGCTGGCGGCGTTCGTCGCGATGAGCGCGTTCGCCGGGGCCGCGCCGACGGGTGAGGTGCTGGTGGTCGCGCGGCTGTTGCAGGGGTGCGCGGCCGGGATGCTCACGCCGCAGAACTCCGGTCTCATCCAGGACCTGTTCCAAGGTGCCGACCGCGGCCCGGCGTTCGGCCTGTTCGGGTCGGTCGTGGGCATCTCTACGGCGGTCGGCCCGGTGCTGGGCGGACTCATCCTCGCCGTGTTCGGGGAGGAGCACGGCTGGCGCTGGGTGTTCTTCGTCAACGTGCCGATCGGCGCGCTCGCGTTCGTCCTGGCGCTGCGGTTGCTGCCGCCCGCGCGGGGCCGTCCCGCGCGGCTGCGCTCGGAGATCGACTTCCTCGGTGTGCTGCTGCTCGGGCTCGCCGTGTTGTGCGTGCTCCTGCCGCTGGTGGAGTCCGAACAGGACGGTCCGCGGCGGCTGTGGTGGCTGTTCCCGGTCGCGGCCGTGCTCGGGTTCGCGTTCGTCCGCTGGGAGCGACGCGTCGTGCGGCACGACCGCCCGCCGCTGATGGACGTCCGGTTGTTCACCGAAACCCCCGGCTACACGCCGGGTGCCGCGATCGGCGCGGTCTACTTCTGCGGGTTCGCCGGGATCTGGCTGGTGTTCGCGATGTTCTTCCAGCAGGGCCTGGGGTACACGCCGCTGGAGTCCGGGCTGGCGGTGACCCCGTTCGCGGTCGGCGCGGCGGTGTCCGCGGCCGTGGCCGGGCGTCTCGTCGCGCGGTGGGGCCGCCGTCTCACCGTCGCCGGCCTGTTCCTCGTCGCGCTGGGGCTGGGCGTCGTGGCGCTGCTGGCGTGGCTCGCGCCGGGGCAGGACCTCGGGCTGGTGGTCGCGTTGCCGCTGCTGGTCGCCGGGATCGGGGGTGGCATGGTGATTTCGCCCAACACGACCCTCACGCTGGAAAGCGTGCCGACGCGCATGGCCGGTGTCGCCGGGGGAGCGTTGCAGACCGGGCAGCGGATCGGCACGGCGATCGGCACCGCGGTGCTCGCGTCCGTGTTCCGGGCGGTCCTTCCCGCCTCGGACAACGACTTCCCGGCCGCGCTCGCCCTGTCGCTGCTGTGCGCCGTCGGGTTCGTCGTCGTCGCGCTGGCGCTCGCGATCGCGGAACTGCGGACCCGGCGAGCACGGGGCTCGAACGATCAACTACTCAGCGCCACAACTGCTGCTCCATACGAGTGAGAGTTCCCCGAAGGTGCTAGCTCTACGGAGAGCGACCGGGTAAACCTTGTCTAGCCTTCACGGTCCGGGTATCAGCTACGGACAGTGGCGAGATGGAGCGGGTCCCGGGGATGGGGACCGTGCTCCGGGCTCTCGAGATCGGACACTCAGGGTCACTCCGGCCGGTACCGTCGGCGTCCGCGGGGGACCGTACGGCGGTGAGAAGGCACCCACGCGGTGGGCCCGGACGAGGGGGAGCCGGGCCCACCCGCCAGGTGTGCCGTCCGATCGTGATCGGCTTCCCGATCCCCGCGCTCGTGGCGACCACGGTGATCGCCAGCCACGGCGAACCGGTCAGCGGCTGACCAGCTTCGGCAGCACCTCGCCCAGCGGTTCGCGCAGCACGACGGTCGCCACGTCGTCGTAGGGCGTCTCGGAGGCGTTCACGACGATCACCGGCGCCCCGGCGGCCCCGGCGACGTCCACCAGCCCGGCGGCCGGGTGCACGGTCAGCGAGCTGCCCAGCGCCAGCATCAGATCGCAGGTGATCGCGGCTTCCCGGGCGCGGTCCACCACCTCCGGGTCGAGCATCTGCCCGAACGACACCGTCGCGGACTTCAGGATCCCCCCGCAGACCTCGCACTCCGGATCGGACTCCCCGGCCCGCACCCGGTCCAGCGTCTCGTGCATGTCGCGGCGGTCGTCGCAGGACAGGCAGATCGTGTCGGCCATCGTGCCGTGCAGCTCGACGACCCGGTCCGGTGAGTTGCCCGCCTTCTGGTGCAGCCCGTCGATGTTCTGCGTGAGGATCGCCGACAGCCTGCCCTGCCGCTCCAGGTCCACCAGGGCCAGGTGCGCGGCGTTCGGCCGGGCCCACCAGCCCGGGTGGCCGAGCCGCGCCTGCCAGGACTGCTCGCGCACCTCGCGGCTGGCGACGTAGTCGTCGATGTGCGACAGCTTCTCCGCGGCCGGGTTCTTCGTCCACACCCCCTGCGGCCCCCGGAAGTCCGGGATGCCCGAATCGGTGGAGACGCCGGCGCCGGTGAGCGCGACGATCCGCGAAGCGCCGTCCACGAGCAGTCGCGCGTGATCGAGTTCCGGGGCGGTCATGCCCCCATCGTGCCGTCCCGGAACCGCGATCACCACCTGCTCACTTCAGCGCGCTGCCCTGCTGCCACTGCTCCCACGACAACGCCCAGTCGCCGTAGAGGTCCCACACCGGGAGCTGCTGCCCGCCGGAATTGGTCACCTCGACCACGTCGCCGAGACCCAGGTTGTGGAAGAACCACTCGGCGTTCTCGGCGTTGAGGTTGATGCACCCGTGCGAGACGTTCGAACTGCCCTGCGCGCCCACGCTGTTCGGGTTCTCGTGGACGAACTCGCCGTCGTTGGAGATGCGCTCGGACCACCTCTCGTCGGAGCTGTACCACCCCGGATCGCCCTTGCAGACCCCGTAGGTGCAGGAGTCCATGTGGTAGCTCTCGGCCTTGAACGAAATCACGTGCGGGCCGAGGTGGGTCGGGGTGGAGTCCTTGCCCATCGAGATCGGCATGGTCTTCACCACCTGGCCGTTGTGGAAGATCCGCATCTGCTCGGTGTTGCCGTCGGCCTTCGCGATCCAGGAATCGTGCACGTGGTAGGTTTCGGTGCGGTCCTCCGCGCCGTAGACGCCGTTGCCGAAATCGACACCGTAGATCTTCGCCGAAACGGTCAGCGTGGTGCCCGGCTGCCAGTACTCCTTCGGCCGGTAGTGCACGTTCTTGTCGTCGATCCAGTACCAGCTGCCCTCCTGCGGCGGATTCGACACCACCGACAGCTGTTTTTCCACGTCCGCCTTGTTCTTCACCGCGTAGGTGAACTGGAAGACGATCGGCTGGCCGACGCCGACCCCGGTCTGCGCCACCGAGGCCGGCGCCGGGATCATGTTCGGGTTGGCCTGCTTCGACGGCGACACCGTGGTCACCTGGCCCTGCTGCTCGACCGTCTTGCCGCTGCTGTCCGCGCCGTGCGCGTCGATGGCGTAGGTGCTGCCGTAGCCCAGGGGTTCCGACGAGGTCCAGGTGGTCTTGTCGGCCGAGAACTCGCCCTTCACCGTGGTGTGCTTGGCGGTGTTCTGGACGGTCACGCCGGTGAGCGTGCCGTTGGCCGCCTTCACCACGATCGGTGTGACCGGGCTGATGCTCGTCGCGTTCGCGGGCTCGATCGACACGGTCACCGCGGCCGCCTGGCTCGAACCCGCGGGCCCGGCCGTGCCGTTGTTCGAATTGCCGGAATCGCCGGAAGTGCAGGCCGGAAGAAAGAGTGCCACGGCGAGCAGTCCGGCCGCGATCGGCGCCCTGCGGGAGAAAAGTAAAGTCTTCTTGACTGTCATGTGGTCTCTTTTTGGGAAAATGGTGGGTGAGCAAGCAAAACTACCGCGCCGGATAGACGCGCCCGCACCCGGTTTGTTGTACCGGAGTGGTCCGGATCACCGCGTTTTTCCGCGGGCTCACCCGATCTTGACTCCGGGGCCGCCGTAGAGGCCCGGCCCGTCGATGGTGAGGCCGTCCAGGTAGATCCGCGCGGCCTGGTAGGCGAGGTCGGTCAGGTCTTCGGTGCGGCTGAAGTCCAACGGGCTCAGGCGGACCGGGCGCGGGCCGGGCAGGTAGACGACCGGCACCTCCGCGGCCGCGATCGGCGCCTCCAGCACGGCCTGGTTCCGCATGCTCACCATCGCGGTGTACATGAGCACCTCGGCGAACGTCTGCGGCGGCGACGGGATCTGACCGGGGAACGCGCAGTCCAGCACGACCAGCGACCGCGCGCCGAGCGTGAGGGCCTGCCGCATCGGCACGTTCGCGACCAGGCCGCCGTCGTAGAGCAGGTGCCCGTCGTGTTCGACCGGCGGGTAGATGCCCGGGATGGCCGCGCTCGCCAGCAGCGGTGGCCGCAGGTCGCCGGAGGTGAACAGCCGGGCCTCCGCGGTGTCCACCTCGGTGGCGACCACGCCCAGCGGCAGCGCCAGGTCTTCGAACCGGGTGCCCGGACCGAGGTGGTCGTCGACGATCGTGGACAGCCCGATGTTCGGGAACAGGTGGGTCTTGCTGTGCCGCAGCGTGCGGACCTGGCTGAGGACGCCGCCCGGGAAGGCCTCGTGGCGGGTCATGTGGGTCCACGTCTTGCGCAGCCGCTCGCCGGCGTCGTCCGGATCCAGCGCGAGCACCGCGCCGTTGAGCGAGCCCACGGACGTGCCGACCACCAGGTCGGGCTTGATCCCGGCCTCGCCGAGGGCACGCAGCATCCCGACCTGCATCGCCCCCAGGCTGCCGCCCCCGCCGAGCACGAACCCGACCGGGCGGGGCAGGTCGACCTCGGGCATCGGACCACCTCCACTCGCATGGTGCTCCGCGTTCCCCGGCGTCGCCATCGGAGGTCAGGTGGCGTTCACCACCTCGGGCAAGGGGCTTCCCTTCCGCACTACCAGCGAGTAACACTGGTCACAAACCATTGACGGCGTAGCGCGGAGGTGTCCGGTGGCTGATCAGCCGAAGGTGACGGAGAAGGAAGCCCGCGCGGTCGCCGAGGAGGCCCGGGAAAGCGGCTGGCGCAAGCCGTCGTTCGCCAAGGAGCTGTACCTCGGCCGCTTCCGGCTCGACCTCGTCCACCCGCACCCGCGTGCCGAACCGGCCGCCGCGGCGAAGGCCGAGCAGTTCCTCACCCGCCTGCGCGAGTACGCCGAGACCCTCGACGGCACGGTGATCGAACGCGAGTCGCGCATCCCCGACGAGTACGTGAAGGGCCTGGCCGAGCTGGGCTGCTTCGGCATCAAGATCCCCGAGGAGTACGGCGGGCTCGGGCTGTCCCAGGTCGCCTACAACCGCGCGCTCGCGCTGCTCGGCTCGGTCCACCCGACGCTGGGCGTGCTGCTGTCGGCGCACCAGTCGATCGGCGTGCCGGAACCGCTCAAGCTGGCCGGCACGCCCGAGCAGAAGGCGAAGTTCCTGCCGCGCTGCGCGAAGGGTGCGGTCACCGCCTTCCTGCTCACCGAACCCGACGTCGGCTCCGACCCGGCGCGCCTGGCCACCACCGCGACCCCGACCGAGGACGGCGGCTACCTGCTCGACGGCGTCAAGCTGTGGACCACCAACGGGGTCGTCGCCGAGCTGGTCGTCGTCATGGCGCGCGTGCCGCGCAGCGAGGGGCACCCGGGCGGGATCACCGCGTTCATCGTCGAGATGGACTCGCCCGGCATCACCGTCGAGCGGCGCAACGCGTTCATGGGCCTGCGCGGTATCGAGAACGGCGTCACCCGCTTCCACCAGGTCCGGGTGCCCGCGGACGCGGTCGTCGGCGGCGAGGGCAAGGGGCTGAAGATCGCGCTGGCGACGCTGAACACCGGCCGGCTGTCGATCCCGTCGATGTGCGCGGGCGCGGGCAAGTGGTGCCTCAAGATCGCCCGCGAGTGGTCCGCGGCGCGCGTGCAGTGGGGCAAGCCGATCGCCGGGCACGCCGCGGTGGCGAACAAGATCTCGTTCATCGCCGCGACCACGTACGCGCTGGAGAGCGTGCAGGAGCTGTCCGGCCACATGAGCGACGAGGGCCGCAACGACATCCGCATCGAGGCGGCGCTGGCGAAGCTCTACGCCAGCGAGATGTCCTGCAAGATCGCCGACGAGCTGATGCAGATCCGCGGCGGCCGCGGGTACGAGACCGCCCAGTCGCTGGCCGCGCGCGGGGAACGCGCCGCGGTCGTCGAGCAGCTGGTGCGCGACCTGCGGATCAACCGGATCTTCGAGGGTTCCACCGAGATCATGCACCTGCTCATCGCGCGGGAAGCGGTCGACGCGCACCTGGCCGCCGCCGGGGCGCTCGCCGACCTGGAGGCGGACCTGCCCGCCAAGGCCAAGGCCGCCGCCAAGGCCAGCGGGTTCTACGCGAAGTGGCTGCCGCAGCTGGTCACCGGCCGCGGCCAGGTGCCCACGTCGTTCGCCGAGTTCGGGCAGCTCGCGCCGCATCTGCGCTACATCGAGCGCACGGCGCGCAAGCTGGCGCGGTCGACGTTCTACGGGATGGCGCGCTGGCAGGCCGGGCTGGAGAAGCGGCAGGGCTTCCTGGGCCGGATCGTCGACATCGGCGCCGAGCTGTTCGCCATGTCCGCGGCGTGCGTGCGGGCGGAGATGCAGCGCGAGGACGACGTGCGGGAGGGCGAGGCCGCCTACGAGCTGGCCGACGTGTTCTGCCGTCAGGCGCGGGTGCGGATCGAGGTGCTGTTCGAGGGCCTGTGGCGCAACACCGACGACGCCGACCGCCGGCTCACCGACCGGGTCCTGGACGGCGCCTACACCTGGCTCGAGGAGGGTGTGCTGGACCCGAGCGAGGGCACCGGGCCGTGGATCGCCGACTGGCGGGCGGGAGCGTCCACCGAGGACAACGTCGCGCGGCGGTACGCGACCGGCTGAGCCGTGGTACTACTCGGCGATGGCCTTCGTCGAGCTGAGCACGGACACGGTGGATGGTGCGATCGCCGCGGACCGCCTCGGCGCGGACCGCGTCGAGCTGTGTGCCGCCGGGGCGCTCGGCGGACTGACGCCCGGCCCCGGGCTGCTCGCGGCCACGCTGGCCCGCTGCGCGCGGGCCGAGGTGCACGTGCTGATCCGCCCGCGGGACGGCGGGTTCCGCTACGCGCCGGCCGAGGTGGACGCCATGCTCGCCGACGTCCGGCACGCGGTCGCGGCCGGGGCGCCGGGGGTGGTGGTCGGGGCGCTGACCGCGGCCGGCGAGGTCGACCGGGGCGTGGTCGGGGAGCTGGTGGCCGCCGCGGACGGCCGCGAGGTGACGTTCCACCGGGCGATCGACGTGTGCGCGGACCCGCTCGCGGCGCTGGAGGTGCTGGCGGAGCTGGGCGTGCGGCGCGTGCTCAGCTCCGGTCAGGCCAGGACCGCGGTGGAGGGTGCGCCGGTGCTGGGGCGGATGGCGGCGGCCGCCGGGGACCGGCTGACGGTGATGGCGTGCGGCGGGATCCGCCCGCACAACGTCCGCCAGGTGCTCGACGCCACCAGGGTCCGGCACGTGCACGCCGCACCCCGCCGCCCGGCCGAACCGACGCCGACGACGACCGTGGACTTCGGTGTGCACGCGACGCTCGACGTGGCCGCGGCGAAGGCGCTGATCGCCGCCGCCCGCTGACCGCACACGAGCGCAGAACTCGCGCGCCGCAACGCAGAACTCGCGCGCCGGAGCGTGGGACTCGCGCGCCGGAGCGTGGGACTCGCGGCTGCCGCGAGTTCCACGCTCGTGACCGCGAGTCCCACGCTCGGGGAGGTGAGTTCTGCGTTCGGGGAGGCGAGTTCTGCGTTCGTGCGCTGCCTCACTCGGCCTTGCTGGGCTCCGTGGTGCGCTGCTCGAGCTTGCCCATCGCCTTTTTCTTCTTCCACCGCAGCAGGAAGAACACGCCCACCGCGACCAGGACGCCGACCACGATCAGGCCGCCGGTGTTCAGCATGCCCTCGATGCGCTTGGCCGCCTCGCCCATGGCGGCGCCCAGGCTGATGTGCAGCAGCGACCAGCTGATCGCGCCCGCGGCCGCGGCCGGCAGGAACTTCCGGAACTCCAGGCCGGAAGTGCCCGCCGCGGCCGGGGTCAGCGTCCGGATCACCGGCAGGAACCGCGCGAAGAACACCGCCCACGCGCCTCTGCGGTGCAGCACGTCGGTCGCCTTGTCCCAGGCGTCGGTGCCGTACTTCTGGATCAGCTTGGTCTCCCGCAGCCGCGGCCCGAACCTCCGCCCGATCGCGTACCCGAGCGAGTCGCCGAGGGTGGCGCACACCGACACCACCGCCCACAGGATCAGGAACCGCGGCGCGGTGTTGGCCGTGGTCGCGGCGACCAGCAGTCCCGACTCGCCCGGGGCGATGAAACCCAGCCCGATCGTGCACTCGGCGAACACGAGCGCGCCCGTCGCGCCGACCAACGCCGGCTGCGGTAGTGCCTGCAGCCATTCCAGGATGTCGGTTACCAACGCCACGTGCGATTCCCCTGTCCGTTACGCCCCTGCTGACCCCTTCAAACTACCGTGCACGGTATCGGGCCCGCGGCGCACTTTCGTCAGGGAATTCCCCCGACTTTCAGCGCGTCAGGAGGCTGCTGGCCTCCTGCGCGGCGGGCCCGGCCTCGGCCAGGTGGGCCAGGTTTTCCGGCAGCTCCTCGCCGCGGTGCCGCTTGGTCTGGGCGTACAGCCGGCCGGCCCGGTAGGACGAGCGGACCAGCGGCCCGGCCATCACCCCGGCGAACCCGAGGCCCTCGGCGACCTTGGCGTGCTCGACGAACTCCTCCGGCTTGACCCACCGGTCCACCGGGTGGTGCCGCACCGACGGGCGCAGGTACTGGGTGATCGTCAGGATCTCGCAGCCCGCGTTCACCAGGTCGCGCATCGCCGGCTCGACCTCCTCGGGGGTTTCCCCCATGCCGAGGATCAGGTTCGACTTGGTGACCAGCCCGGCCTCGCGGGCGCGGGTGATGACCTCCAGCGACCGCGCGTAGCGGAAGCCGGGGCGGATGCGCTTGAAGATCCGCGGCACGGTCTCGACGTTGTGCGCGAGCACCTCGGGCGCGGAGCCGAACACCTCGGCCAGCTGGCCGGGGTCGGCGTTGAAGTCCGGGATCAGCAGCTCGACGCCGGTGCCCGGGTTGAGCGCGTGGATCTGGCGGACGGTCTCGGCGTACAGCCACGCGCCGCCGTCTTCGAGGTCGTCGCGGGCGACACCGGTGACGGTCGAGTAGCGCAGGCCCATCGCCTGAACGCTTTCGGCGACCCGGCGCGGCTCCTCGCGGTCCAGCGCCGCCGGCTTGCCGGTGTCGATCTGGCAGAAGTCGCAGCGGCGGGTGCACTGGTCACCGCCGATGAGGAACGTCGCCTCGCGGTCCTCCCAGCACTCGTAGATGTTGGGACAGCCCGCCTCTTCGCAGACCGTGTGCAGGCCCTCCCGGCGGACCAGGCCTTTGAGCTCGGTGAACTCCGGCCCCATCTTCGCGCGGGTCTTGATCCAGGACGGCTTCTTCTCGATCGGGGTTTCACTGTTGCGGACCTCGAGCCGCAGCAGTTTCCGACCTTCAGGCACAACAGTCACGCGCCCCAGCGTACGCTCTCGGCAGGGGGCGACGACCTACGCTGGGTCGGGGGTCACGCTGGTCAGTTTGGCCGTCAGCTCCCACAGCTTGCGGCCGGTCTCGCGGTCCAGCGCGGGGCGCAGCGGCGGCACCACGGTGGGGTTGCCGCGGATGCCGCGGAACAGGCGCGGGCCGATGTAGTCACCGCCGTTGACGTCCGGCGCGGTGGCCGCGATCAGTGACGGCAGCGCGCCCGTCCGGACACCCTGCGCGATGAGCAGGTCACCCAGGAAGGTCACCCCGCCGACGATCGCGCGCACGACCGGGTGGCCCTGCGCGTTGGCCATGTTCGAGTTCAGGCTGGTCGCCGTGTAGCCGGGGTGGGCGGCCACGCTGATCACGTCGTCACCGGCGGCGCGCAGGCGGCGGTCCAGTTCGAGCGCGAAGATCTGGTTGGCGATCTTCGACTGCGCGTACGCCGCGGCCGGGTTGTAGCGCCGGTGCTCGAAGCCGGGATCGTCGAAGTCGACGCGGCCACCGGTGGCGGCGAGGCTGGACAGCGTCACCACCCGGGCGTCCGTGCCGCGCCGCAGGGCGGGCATGAGCAGCCAGGTCAGTGCCGCGTGCCCCAGGTGGTTGGTGCCGAACTGCAGCTCGAAACCGTCCTTGGTGCGGCTCTTGGGCGCGGCCATCAGGCCGGCGTTGTTGATCAGGACGTCGAGCCTGCCGCTGGTGATCTCCTCGGTGCGCTGCGCGGCCGCGCGCACCGACGCGAGGTCGGCCAGGTCCAGGGAGATCAGTTCGGGGGCGACCGCCGCGGCCGCGGAAACGGTGCGCAGCGCCTGCTCACCGCGTTCCGGGTTGCGGCAGGCGATCAGCACGCGCGCGCCCTTGGCGGCCAGCACGAGGGAGGTTTGCAGACCGAGGCCGGAGTTCGCGCCGGTGACGAGCACCGTGCGGCCCGTCTGGTCGGGGATGTCGGCCTCGGTCCAGGTTTTCATGCCCGGATACTAGGGAAGATCACGCGCTCGGGGCCAGCATCCGCAGCAGGCGGTTGAACGGCCGCGCGGGACGCAGGCCGGGGCCCTCGGTCAGCAGGGCCTCGAAGGCGGCGCCGACCTTGGCCACCTCCTCCACCGGCTCGTCCGGCCCGGCCAGCCCGGCCGCGACGGCGAGCATCGCCTGCTCGGCGCGGTGCGCGGTCTTCAGCGCGGGGTAGGAGTCCCGGTGGGTGGCGACGACCTCGTAGAGCGCGCGGTTGCGCCGCACGGCAGCGGTGAACGCCCGCTTGACCGCGTCCACGTGGTCGTCCTCGCCCTCGGTCTGGGCACGCAGGTGACCGCTGAGCAGCTGGGTCCAGCGGTAGTGCAGCGCGGCCATGAGGTTCTCGCGCGTGCCGAAGGCCTGCTCGGCTCCGGGGATCTCCTCGAAGGGCAGCGGGCCTCGCGGGTCGCGGGCCGCCGCGGTCAGGACGGCGTCCAGGATGTCGCGCCGCCGGTAGAAGTCGTTCCAGCTCATGGGTCCTCCACTGTTGTGACCCCGGCCATACTCTGGGTTTGAAGCATACTGTCGGTATGGTGCCGACACAGTGAACATACCACGGGTATGGAAACGGAAACCGGCGTAAGCTTGTGAGCGTGGTGACAATGCGGTCCAGGCGTCTCGACTATTCGGAGTCCACGCGGTCGGCCCTGGTGAACAGCGCGGTGGAGCTGTTCACCAAACGGGGCTACGCGAGCACTTCGCTCGATGAGGTCGCCAAGCGCGCCCGCGTCACCAAGGGTGCCCTGTATCACCATTTCAGTGGAAAGCAGGCGCTCTTCGAAGCGGCGTTCGAGAAGGTCGAGAGCCGGGTCTTCGGGCGCCTGGAAGAGATCATGGGCGGCAGCGGCACGCCGTGGGAGCGGGCGCTGGCCGGGCTGCGCGAGTTCATCTCCAGCTGCCTCGACCCGGCCTACCAGCGCATCGCGATCCACGAGGCGCCGGTGGTGATGGGCTGGGAGCGCTGGCGGGAGGCCGAGGACAGGGCGAGCTTCGGGCTGATCCGGTCGAGCCTGGAGGACCTGATCGAGGCGGGCGAGGTGGACGAGGTCCCGGTCGAGATCACCGCGCGGCTGCTGTTCGGAGCCCTGCACAGCGCGGCGACCGAGATCGCGAGCTCACCGGACCCGAAGAAGGTCGGCGCCCAGATCGAAGCGGTGATCGTGCAGCTGCTGCACCGGGTTCGGCGCACCGCCTAGCCTTTGCGTCGCGCCGCCATGCTTGCACCGCCGCGGGTTCTGAGGTGGTTCCTCGCGAGGACAGCGCCGACGTGGTGAACTGGCGTTCATGAGGAGGCGATCCCACAGCGAGGGGCCGCCTCAGGTTCCGCCACCCGCACCGCCACGCAAGCCGTTCACCGGATATTCCTTAGGGTGGGCTCGTGGACCTTCGGATTTTCACTGAGCCCCAGCAGGGCGCGAGCTACGACGATCTCCTGCGCGTCGCCAAGGCGACCGAGGACAACGGCTTCGACGCCTTCTTCCGTTCCGACCACTTCCTGAAGATGGGTTCCGCCTCCGGGCTGCCCGGCCCGACCGACGCGTGGGTGACCCTCGGCGCGCTGGCCCGCGAGACCTCCCGCATCCGGCTGGGCACGCTGGTCACCGCCGCCACCTTCCGCCACCCGTCGGTGCTGGCGATCTCCGTGGCGCAGGTCGACCAGATGTCCGGCGGCCGCGTCGACTTCGGTCTCGGCTCCGGCTGGTACGACGCCGAGCACCAGGCCTACGGCATCCCGATGCCGGAGATCAAGGAGCGCTTCGACCTCTACGCCGAGCAGCTGGAGATCATCACCGGCCTGTGGGAGACCCCCGAGGGCGAGACGTTCTCCTTCGACGGCAAGCACTACCAGCTCGCCGACGCGCCCGGGCTGCCCAAGCCGGCCCAGTCGCCGCGCCCGCCGGTGATCATCGGCGGCGGCGGCAAGAAGCGCACCCCGGCGCTGGCCGCGCGCTTCGCCAACGAGTTCAACGTCGCGTTCGTCGACTCGGCCACCGGCGCCGCCCAGTTCGAGCGCGTCGACGCCGCCTGCCGCGAGATCGGCCGCGACCCCCAGGAGATCATCCGGTCCGCGGCGCAGGTGGTGGCCGTCGGCAAGGACGCCGCCGAGTTCGCCCGCCGCGCCGCCGCGATCGGCCGCGAGACCGGCGAGGTGAAGCAGAACGGCCTGGCCGGCACCGTCGACGAGGTGGTCGACAAGATCGGCCGCTACCGCGAGGCCACCGGCGTCACCCGGCTGTACCTGCAGGTCCTGGACCTGTCCGACCTGGACCACCTCGAGCTGATCGCGTCGAAGGTCGCCCCGCAGCTGTGACCGCGCGTCCTCCGGCCCCGGGCGCGGCTCAGGGCCGGAGGGCGAACGTCACGCCCGGCGCGGCGGGCGCCGAGTCCTCGCGCCGCAGCCACCGGTCGTCCGACACCGCCAGCTCGCCGTCCAGCGCGGCCAGCACCGCGTCGCGGGCCAGGGGCAGCGCCTCGGCGACCGGGACGTCCCGCTCCAGCTCGAACGACAGCGACGTCACGCCGGCGTCCCGGATCCCGCACGGCACGATCTTGTCGAACGCGGTCAGGTCGGCGTTGCAGTTCAGCTCGAAGCCGTGCATCGTCACGCCGCGCTGCACGCGGATGCCGATGGCCGCGATCTTGCGCTCCGGCCCGCGCTCGTCGGCGGGCACCCACACGCCGCTGCGGCCCTCGACCCGTCCGGTGTAGACACCGAACTGGTCGCACACCCGGATCAGCGCCTCCTCCAGGCGACGCACGTAGTGCACGACGTCGATCGGGTCGCCCAGCTTCACGATCGGGTAGCCGACCAGCTGTCCCGGCCCGTGCCAGGTGATCTTGCCGCCGCGGTCGACGTCGATCACCGGCGTGCCGTCGGTGGGCCGGTCGGACTCCTCCGTGCGCTTGCCCGCGGTGTAGACCGAGGGGTGCTCCAGCAGCAGGAGCGTGTCCGACGCCTCTTCGCACTCCGCCCGCGCGGTCGCCAGCTCCCGCTGCAGCTCCCAGGCTTGCAGGTAGTCGATGGTGCCGACGTTCTTGACGGTGACGGGGGCGCCGGCGGCGCGGCAGGACTGTGGACTCACGTCTGGCAGGTTACGCCGCCCGCGCCGGCGACGGCACGGGCTGTGGCGGGAGCAACCGCACCGCCCAGCCGGTGACGAACCCGACGCCCAGCACGCCGAGGACGGCGCCGATGGTGTCGCTGACCCAGTGCACCCCGAGCACCACCCGGCTGGCCGCGCACAGCACGATCGCGATCGAGAAGAACACCACGACCCACTTCGTCAGCTTCGGCGCCAGCCACAGGCACAGCAGCGTCGCCGCGAGGCCGGTGCTGGAGATCGACACCACGTGCCCGCTGGGGTAGCTGAACTCCGGGTACTCGCGCGGCCGGTCACGGTCGAACAGCGGTTTGAACACCACGCTCACCAGCCGGGTCGTGGCGAGCACGGCCAGCACCCGCAGGCCGACGCCGGCCTGGTAGCGCATGCCGCGGCGCCAGCACACCAGGATCCCGATGGCCAGCGCGATCGCGAACGTCGCGGGCACGACCGGCCCGAACACGTCGCTGACGATCTGCGCCACCCGGCCCGGGGTGTCCCGCCACCAGCCCTGCACCAGGCCCGCCACGGCCCGGTCGACGGCGTACGGCGGCCGGGCGACGGCCACGCCCAGCCCGAGGAACAGGACGAAGAACGCGCCGCCGAGCGGGAGCCACCTGGTCACAGGGCCACCGCCAGTGCGCCCTCCAGGTCGGTGTGCACGAACGTGAACCCGGCCTTCTCCAGTACCGCGGGGACCGCGCGCTGCGAGATCAGCGCCATCTCGTCGGCCACCTCGCCGAGCGCGGCGCGCAGCGCGAAACCGGGCACCCACCACGGCGCCGGCCGACGCAGCGCGTGCCCGAGCGCGCGGGTGAACTCGGCGTTGGTCGCCGGTTCCGGGTTGCACAGGTTCACCGGGCCGGACAGCGTCTCGTGTTCGAGGAGGAACCGCACCGCGGCCACGTGGTCACGCAGGCTGATCCACGGCATGTACTGCCCGCCGTCGCCGAGCCGCCCGCCCAGGCCGAGCCAGAACAGCGGCTTCAGCGGCCCGATCAGGCCGCCCTTCGCGAGCACCAGGCCGGTGCGCAGGTTGACCACGCGGGAACCGGCCTCGGCCGCGGGTGCCGTCGCCTCCTCCCACGCCTCGCACAGCTCGGCCAGGAAGCCGTCGCCCCGCGGCGAGTCCTCGGTGACGACCGTGTCGCCGGTGTCGCCGTAGTAGCCGACGCCGGAGGCGTTCACCAGCGCCGGGATCCGGTACTCGGCGACCGCTTCGGCGAGGACCTCGGTCGGCTCGACGCGGCTGTCCCGGATCATCTGCTTGCGGGCCGCGCTCCACCGCAGTCCCATCGGCGAGCCGCACAGGTTGACGACGGTGCTGACGTCCTCGAAGGCGCGGTCGTCGATCCGCCCGGCCGGCGGGTCCCACGAGTGTTCGTCCGCGGCCCGGGCCGGGCGCCGGGCCGGGCGGCGCACGTCGTGCCCGGAGTCGCGCAGCGCGGCGACGAGCGCCGAGCCGAGGAGCCCGCTGGAGCCGGCGATCAGTACTCGCATACCCCGATGGTTGCGCACGCCGCCGGTTCGCGCACGTTCCCTCACCGCAGTTGCCCGGCGACGTCGGCGGCCGCGGTCAGCAGCACGAGTACCGGGATCGTGGCGCGGGCGGGCAACCGGTAGCTGCCGCGCTTGTCCGGCTCGACGATCCCGGCGCCGGTGAGTGCTTTGAGGTGGTGGTAGAGCTGCCCGGTCGAGCCGAGGCCGGCGGCTTCCTGGAGGGCGGCGGCCGGCTGCGGCCCGCTCGCGGCCAGCGCCCGCACGATCGCCAGGCGCGCCGGATTGCCCAGCGCCGCCAGGACTTCCGCGCGCGGACCGTCGTCCAGGGCCAGCGCGCGGGCCGGGGTGACGGTGATCTCCCACTCGAGTTCGAGCGGCTCCTCGGTGCGGCCGCGGTAAGCGACCACACCGGTCCCGTCCGCCCTGGCGCCGCTTTCCAGCGCGGCCACCCGGCGTTCCAGGTCCGCCAGACGGTTGAGCACGTCGTCGTTCACGGACCCAGCATGACGGTCAGCCGCGCAGTGCCCGCGCGAACCCGTCGAAACCCTCCCGCGTGGACAGTGCGGCGAGCCCGGCGCGCACGAACGGCCCCTGGTGGGCGAAATCCACGTCGGCCACGTCGTCGAGCAGGAGCGCGAGGGTCGCGGCGCGTCCGCCCGGCCACCGCACGGTCATCCCGGCGGTCAGCACGCGCGGCAGGCTGCCGCCCTTGAACGCGACCGCCGCGGCGCCGGGCGGGACGAGCGCGGCGAAGGGCTCCTCCAGGTGCCGCCGCACGACGGTCTCGCCGAAGCGTCCGGCCGCGAGCGCGCGGTGCATCGCGAACAGCCCGGCCGCGCTCCCGCGCCCGTGCCCGCGCGTCCAGGCCACCTGGGCGTCGGCACCCGGCGCGGTCTGGAAGCGGGCGAGCACCTCGTCCCGGAACGCCGGCTCGGTGGCGAACCGGCGCGCCAGCCGGTCGCCCGCGGCGGGCCGCAGCGCGGGGGAGCGCGGGAGGAACTCGGGGAACAGCAGCAGGAGCACCTCGCCGCAGAACGACCGGAGGTCGGGCCGGAGCCAGCCGCCGCGGGCGGCCGCGGCGGTCAGGGCCCGGTCGCCGAGGCGGTCGCGCAGGTAGTCGGCCGCGGCGTTGTCGCTGAAGACGATCATCGCGCGGGCCAGCCGGTCCAGCGGGACCGTCGCGTCCGGGTCGAGCGCGTTGCCCCGGTCCGTGTGCGGGATGCCGAGTTCCCGGAGGGCGGACAGGTGGGCGCCGCCGTCGCCGCCGAACGGGTAGAACGCCTCCCAGTCGCCGAGCAGCACCGGCTCGTCCGGGTTCAGGCCATGCTCGACCGCGGCGGCGTAGGCGGCGAGGTGCACGACCTTGATCGTGGACGCCAGGACCTGCTGGGCGTGCGGCCGGTGCGCCACCCGGCGCCCGTCGGCGTCCACGGCCAAGGCGCCGACCTGGTCGCGGTGCCGGGCGATCCAATCGAACCAGCCCTGCGGGGTGGACGTGTCGGCGACCGCGGTCGCGGGCACGGCGAGCGTGGCCGCGCCGGCGAGTGCCGCGGAGCCGAGCAGCGTGCGCCGGGAAAGCACGAAGACCCTCTCCTCCAGTTTTCCGTAATTACGGAATACCGGCGGAGGGGGTCCCCGGTCAAGCGGTTACAGGCCCAGCTCGTCCTCGAAGTGGCCCTCTTCGAGGCGGTTCTTGATCGTGGTCAGGAACCGGCCCGCGTCGGCGCCGTCGATCAGGCGGTGGTCGTAGGTCAGGGCCAGGTAGGCCATCGACCGGATGGCGATGGTGTCCTGCCCCTCGGCGTCGGTGACCACGACCGGCCGCTTCACCACCGCGCCGACGCCCAGGATCCCGGACTGCGGCTGGTTGATGATCGGCGTGTCGAACAGGGCGCCGTTGCTGCCCAGGTTGGTCACCGTGAAGGTGCCGCCCGACAGCTCGTCCGGCTTGATCTTGTTCGCGCGGGTGCGCGCCGCGACGTCGGCGATCGCCCGGGCCAGGCCGGCCAGGTTCAGCTCGCCCGCCTTGTGGATCACCGGCGAGAGGAGGCCGCGGTCGGTGTCCACCGCGACGGCGAGGTGCTCCTCGCCGAAGTAGGTGATCTCCTTCTTCTCCTCGTCCAGGTAGGCGTTGATGTTCGGGTGCTGCTTGAGCGCCTCGACCGTCGCCTTGGCGAAGAACGGCAGGAACGTGAGCTTCACGCCCTCCCGCTCCTGGAAGGCGGCCTTCGCCTGCTGACGCAGCCGGGCGATCTTGGTGACGTCCACCTCGAACACCTGGGTCAGCTGCGCCGAGCTCTGCAGCGACTCGCGGGTGCGCTGCGCGATGACCTGGCGGATCCGCGTCGCCTTCTGCACGGTGCCGCGCAGCGCGGCCAGCTCCGGCGACGGGGCCGCGGGGGCCTTCGCCGCGGGGGCGCTCGGCGCGGCGGCCGGGGCCTGCGCGGCGGGAGCCGGAGCGCTCTGCTTCTGCTTCGCCTCGGCCGCCGCCAGCACGTCCTGCTTGCGGATGCGGCCGCCGACACCGCTGCCGGTCACCGTCGCCAGGTCGATGCCGTGCTCGGTGGCGAGCTTGCGGACCAGCGGGGTGACGTACGGGCCGCTGCCGTTGCCGTCGCTCGCGGCCGGGGCGGCCTGCGGCTGCGGAGCCGGCTGCTGCGGCGCGGGCTGCTGGGGCGCCTGCTGCTGGGGTGCGGGGGCCTGCGCGGCCGGGGCCGGCTCGGGCTTCGGTTCCGGCTTCGGCTCGGGCTTGGGCTCCGGCGCCTTCTGCTGCTCCTGCTGCGGGGCGGGCGCGGCGCTCGCGTCGCCGATGATGGCGAGCGTGCCACCGACCTCGACGGTCTCGTCCTCCTGCACGCTGATCTCCAGCAGGGTGCCGGCGATCGGCGAGGGGACCTCGGTGTCGACCTTGTCGGTCGAGATCTCCAGCAGCGGCTCGTCCACCGCGACCGTGTCGCCGACCGACTTCAGCCAGCGGGTGACGGTGCCCTCGGTGACGCTCTCGCCCAGCTCGGGCAGCGTGACCGGCGTGCCCTGAGCAGAACCACCCTGGGCAGAACCGCCCTGAGCAGAACCGCCCTGGGCAGAACCGCCCTGAGCGGAACCACTGGGGGCGGGCTGCGCCTCCTGCTGCTGCGGGGCGGCCTGCTGCTGCGGCTCGGGCTCCGGCTCGGCCTGCTGCGCGGGCGCCTGCTCCTGCGCCGGAGCGGAACCGCCGCCGGAACCGTCGTCGATCACGGCGAGCTCGCCGCCCACCTCGACGGTCTCGTCCTCCTGGGCGACGATCTTCTGCAGCGTGCCGGCGACCGGCGACGGGACCTCGGTGTCGACCTTGTCGGTGGAGATCTCCAGCAGCGGCTCGTCGACCGCGACCGTGTCACCCTCCTGCTTCAGCCAGCGGGTGACGGTGCCCTCGGTGACGCTCTCGCCGAGCTCCGGCAGTGTGACGGAGAAGGCCATCGTGAATTGACTCCCTTGAATCTTGTCGGCTGCGGTCCGGCTCAGCTGTGCACGTGCAGTGGCTTGCCGGCCAGGGCGAGGTGTGCTTCGCCGAGGGCTTCGGTCTGGGTCGGGTGGGCGTGGATCAGCGGAGCGACGTCCTCCGGGAAGGCCTCCCAGTTGTAGATCAGCTGGGCTTCGCCGATCAGTTCGCCGACCCGGTCCCCGACCAGGTGCAGGCCGACGACCGGCCCGTCCGGCGCCTTGATCACCTTGATCGCGCCGGAAGTCTTGAGGATCTGGCTCTTGCCGTTGCCGGCCAGGTCGTACGTGAAGGTCTTCACGTCGGAGCCGTAGCGTTCCTTCGCCGCCGCCTCGGTCAGGCCCACGGAGGCGACCTCGGGGTGGCTGTAGGTGACGCGCGGGATGCCCGCCTCGTCGATCGCCTTCGGCTGCAGCCCGGCGATCTCCTCGGCGACGAAGATGCCCTGGGCGAAGCCGCGGTGCGCGAGCTGCAGGCCGGGCACGATGTCGCCGACGGCGTAGACGTTCGGCAGGTTGGTGCGCAGGCGCTCGTCGGTGAGGACGAAACCGCGCTCCATCTTGACGCCGGCCTCCTCGTAGCCGTGCCCCGCGGTGTTCGGGCCGCGGCCGACGTCGAGCAGCAGCAGGTCGGCCTCCAGCGTCTCACCGGATTCCAGGGACACGGTCACCCCGTTGTCGTCCTGCTTGGCGCCGGTGAACTTCACGCCGGTCTTGAAGCCGATCTTGCGCCGGCGGAACGCGCGCTCGAGCTGCTTGCTGGCGAACTCGTCCTCGGCCGGGACCAGCCGCGGCAGCGCCTCGACGATCGTCACGTCCACGCCGAAGGAGGCCCACACGCTGGCGAACTCGACGCCGATGACGCCGCCGCCGAGCACGACGACCTTCTCCGGGATCCAGTCCAGGGTCAGCGCCTCGTCGCTGGCGATGATCCGGCCGCCCAGCTCCAGGCCCGGCAGGGTCTTCGAGTACGAGCCGGTGGCCAGGATCAGGTTCTTGCCCGTGTACCGGGTGCCGTCCACCTCGACCGTGGTGCCGCCGACGAACGTGCCGGTGCCCTCGACGACGGTGACCTTGTGGGCCTTCGCCAGGCCCTGCAGCCCCTTGTAGAGGCGGCTGATGACCCCGTCCTTGTACTTGTGGACGCCGGCGATGTCGACGCCCTCCAGGGTGGTCTTCACACCGAACTGCTCGCCCTCGCGGGCGGTGTCGGCGACCTCGGCGGCGTGGAGCAGTGCCTTGGTCGGGATGCAGCCGCGATGCAGGCACGTCCCGCCCAGTTTGTCCTTCTCGATCAGGATGACGGACTGGCCCAGCTCCGCGGCGCGGAAAGCCGCGGCGTAGCCGCCGGATCCGCCACCGAGGATCACCAGGTCGGCGCCAGCGTCGCTCACGTCATTTACTCCTCGTTTTACGTCCAAACCCTCATCATCTTGTCACTACGGAGTCCGGCCCTGCGAGGTAGCCGGGTGTGTTAATCGGCGCACTTCTGATCGCCGGGATAATGGCGGGGGAGGGCCGGCGGAGATGAGGTGGTCGAGGTGGGTCTGTTCGACGGTCTGAAGCGCAGGCGCGGCGCCGGGAAACCGGGCACGCTGCGCCGTGCCAGCGACGCTGACCTGCGTCATCTGGAGGGCTGGGCGGCCGCGCGGCGGGGCGTCGAGGCGTTCGTGGAGCCGCGGACGACGGTCACCGAGACCACGGTCGTCCTGGTCGCGCACGACGGCGAATGGACGCGGCGGCGGATCGGCAGCCTGGACGCCGCGCAGCAGTTCGGGCGCAAGCATTCGATCCCGGTCTACGAGGTCGCGAAAGTCGGTTACCCCAAGCGCATGCGCGAATACACAGAGCGGCAGAAGCGCGCCGGGGGCTGACGTCAGTCCAGGTCGGACGGATCGAGGACGAAGCGGTAGCGGACGTCGCCCCGCGCCAGGCGCTCGTTCACCCCGGCCGAGGGGAGCACCTCGGCCTCGGCGGTGATCCCGTGCGGCGCGGAGGCGAGCACGGCGGCGGTCGCGGGCCTGCCACCGCTGCCCGCCGAGCGAGCTTCCTGCGCCGGGCTAGCCACGTCTACGCCGCGACGGCCGGGGAGCCCGGCGACGTCCACGACCGCCGCCGAGCGCTCCTCCGCGAAACCGTCCGCCGCGCCGTGACCCCGGGCTAGCCCTGGTCGGCGATGTCCGCCAGCACCGCGGCGATGGTGCGCACCGGGACGCCCGTGCCGCCCTTGCCGGTGTAGCCCCACGGGCCGCCGGTGTTGAACGACGGGCCCGCGATGTCGATGTGCGCCCACGGCAGGCCCTCGGCGACGAACTCGCGCAGGAAGATGCCCGCGGCGAGCATCCCGCCCCAGCGGTGCCCGGTCACGTTCGCCAGGTCGGCCAGCCGCGAGTCCAGGTCGCCGCGCAGCTCCTCGGGCAGCGGCATCGGCCAGCCGCCCTCGCCGGTCGCCTGCGCGATCGCGGCCACCCGGTCGCGGAAGTCGTCCGAGCCCATGATCCCGGCCGTGCGGTTGCCCAGCGCGACCATCTGCGCGCCGGTCAGCGTCGAGGTCTCGATCAGGTAGTCCGGGTCGTCCTCGGCGGCGCGGACCATCGCGTCGGCCAGCACCAGGCGGCCCTCGGCGTCGGTGTTGAGCACCTCGACGGTCTTGCCGCCGTACATGCGCAGCACGTCACCCGGGCGGTAGGAGGTGCCCGAGGGCAGGTTCTCCGCGAGCGGGATGTTGGCGGTCACCTCGAGCGGGTACTTGAGCTTGGCCGCGAGCACCACGGAGGCGAGCACCGCGGCGGCCCCGGACATGTCCGAGGTCATGTGGTCCATGTTCGCGGCCGGCTTGATCGAGATGCCGCCCGAGTCGAACGTGATGCCCTTGCCCACCAGCGCGACCTTCTTCGCCGCCTTCGGGCCCTTGTACGACACCCGCACCAGCCGCGGCGGGCGGGACGAGCCGCCGCCGACGCCGAGGATGCCGCCGAAACCCTTGCGCTTGAGCTGCTTTTCGTCGAGCACCTCGAAGTCCAGGTCGTTGGCCTCGGTGATCGTGCGGGCGCGCTCGGCGAAGGAGGCCGGGAACAGGTCGTTCGGCGGGGTGTTGATCAGGTCGCGGGCGATGATCACGGCCTCGGCGATCGCCGTCGCGGCCTTGAGCGTCGCGGTGTGCGCCCGCTTGGTGCCCTCGGCGGGCGAGACGAAGTCGACCGCGGCCACCGGCGCGTCGCCGGGCTCGGACTTGTACTCGGTGAACTTGTAGGCGCCCAGCGCGGTGCCCTCCACCGCGGCCTGCAGGTCGACAGCGGACAGTGTGCACACCGCCCGCGCGGTGCCGGCCAGCGCGCGCCCGGCGGCGCCCGCGGCGCGGCGCACCTGCTCGGCGGTCACGGTGCCGTCGTCGGCGGCCTTGCCCACGCCGACGGCCAGCACGACCGCGGCGGGCAGCTTGCCCAGCGTGGGCAGCTTGACGACCTCCTCGGCCTTGCCGGTCGCGCCCACGGTCGCCAGCAGCTCGGCGAGCTTCCCGTCGAAGGCCGCGTCGACGGCCTCGGCACCCGGCGCCAGCGTCACGGCCTTGTCGCCCTGCAGCGTCCCGATCACGACGACCTCGGCCCGGCTCTTGCCGAGCGCGGCGCCGGTGTTCTCGATCAGGGCTAACTTCGGCACGGTCACTTGTGGCTCCTCGCGCATCCATCGACGGTCGTGCCGGGTCGGGTACCCGGCCGGGTAGTGAGCCATGCTAATGAGGACGGAGCCCGGCGGGAGAGGCAGGTGGTGGGCGTGCGGCTGGCGGCGGGGCTGCTGATCGCGCTGGCCGTGGGCGCGCGGGCGGGCGGCTGGTGGCTGCTCGGTGGCGCGGTGGTGGCGGCGCTGCTGGCGTTCTGCGTGCCGCGGACCCCCGCGCTGGAGCCGAACCCGGCCCGGCTGCTGGCCGCGACGCGCCTGGTGTCCCGGCTCGCGCTGGTGCCGCTGTTCGCCGCGGTGTTCGCCGCCTACCTGTTCCCGGACCAGCCGTGGGCGGGCGCGGTCGTCGCGCTCGTGATCACCGCCGCCGACGCCGCCGGGTTGCGGCTGGCCCGGTACGCGCGGGCGTGGCTGCTGGGTGTCCTGCTGGTCGCCGGGGCCGGGTTCGTGGCGCTGAGCTTCGGGATCGAGCCCGCGCAACCGGTGACCGCGCCGCAGTTCACGATCGGCGGGCTGTGCGCGGCGGGCGCGGTGCTGTTCCCGTTGCTGCCCCGGCACAACCCGCCCTGGCTCGCGGGCTCGGTGGTGGCGGTGCTGGCGATCGGCGCGGGTGCGCTGTACCAGCTCGGCCCGGTGCGGCTGGCGCTGTCCGGGGTGCCCGTCCGCGACGCGCTGGCGGCGCTGGACGGTCAGGTGCTGGATCCGTTGCTGGCCGGGGTCGTCGTCCTGTCCACTGTGCCCGCCGCGCTGCTCGCGCTGGGCGAGGCGCGGGCGGAACTGTCCTGGCCGCGGGTGTCCGTCGCGTGTGGACTGATCACCGCGGTGGTGGCCGGCCTGCTGGACCCGGATCAGGCGCTGCTGCTGGCCGCCGCGGCCGCGCTGGCCGAGGTGCTGGTGACCGCGGTGCTGTCGATGATCGCCGGGATCACCGTGCGCGCCGTGATCGCGGCGGTACTGGCCGTGACGCTGCTGGCCTGGCTGCCGCCGGTGTATCTACTGGGGACGGTCGCCGCCGTCGCGGCGGGCACCGTCGTCACGCGACGAGCAGGAACGCCACCACGGTGATCAGCGCGGTGGCGACCGCGAGGATGATCACCGACTTGGCAGGCAGGTCGCGCGGGAACACCTTCTTGTCGTGGATGCTGCGCCACCACACGATTCCGAAGATGCCGCCGACCAGGCCGATGATCCCGCCGAACACCCCGAGCAGGGCGTAGCCGAGGAGCGTCAGCTCACCCACCGCGAAGGTGAGCAGGATGGCGGTGAGGAACGTCTTGACGTCGGAGGCGGGTCCGGCGGACACCGAGTTCGGTGTGGCGGGCTGCGGCACGTTGGCGGTCACGCGGTCATGGTAGGGGAGTAGGTGATTCTCGGAAGTCCAACTAACCGTTATCCTGGTCGAATGACGACCACGTTGCCCTTCACCCGTACCCCGCACCCGTCTCCCGCTTCGGCGGAGCGTGTAGCCGAGGTACTGGCGAAGCCGGGCTTCGGGACGTTCTTCACCGACCACATGGTCTCGATCAAGTACAGCAACGACCGCGGCTGGTACGACGCGAACGTCGGCCCCTACGAGCCGATCGTGCTCGACCCCGCCACGTCGGTGCTGCACTACGCGCAGGCGATCTTCGAGGGCCTGAAGGTCTACCGGCAGCCGGACGGATCGGTCGCGGCGTTCCGCCCGGACGCCAACGCGGCCCGTTTCCGCAGGTCGGCGGCGCGCATCGCGATGCCGGAGCTGCCCGAGGAGCTGTTCCTCGGCTCCCTGCACGAGCTGATGGCGGTCGACGAGCGCTGGGTGCCCACCAACCCGGGCGACACGCTGTACGTGCGCCCGTTCATGATCTCCACCTCGGTGGGGCTCGGCGTGAACGCACCCGCCAGCGAGTACCTGTACCTGGTGATCGCCTCGCCGGCCGGCTCGTACTTCACCGGCGGGGTCAAGCCGGTGAGCGTGTGGCTGTCCACCGAGTACGTGCGGGCGGCCCCGGGCGGCACCGGCGCGGCGAAGTTCGCCGGCAACTACGCGGCGTCCTTCGTGGCCCAGGCGCAGGCCGTCGAGCAGGGCTGCGACCAGGTGGTGTGGCTCGACGCGGTGGAGCGCCGCTACGTCGAGGAGATGGGCGGCATGAACCTGTTCTTCGTGTTCGGCTCGGGCGCGGACGCCCGGATCGTCACGCCGGAACTGTCCGGTTCGCTGCTGCCCGGCGTCACGCGCGACTCGCTGATCAAGCTGGCCGCCGACCACGGCCTGGGCATCGAGGAGCGCCGCATCTCCACCGACGAGTGGGAGAAGTCGGCCGCGTCCGGTGAGCTGACCGAGGTGTTCGCGTGCGGCACCGCGGCGGTCATCACGCCGGTCGGCCGGGTCAAGCACGCCGGCGGCGAGTTCACCATCGCGGGCGGCCAGCCCGGCGAGGTGACGATGAAGCTGCGCGCCGAGCTGACCGGCATCCAGGACGGCACGCGCCCCGACCCGCACGGCTGGATGCACAAGCTGTCCTGATCGTTGTTTCGACAAGGGCCACCCCGCCGGTTCCGGTGAGGTGGCCCTTGTCGCGTCACCACGGGTGGTGGGCGCTGCACGCGCACGGTTCGCGGGTCGATCCACGAGGGCCTGTCGAGCTGGAAACCTGTCCGCATCCAGGAAGCGCGCCGGGACCGCTTCCGCGTCCGGTGGGCGCACCCACTGACGGACCAGCCCGCGCAGGGGCACTTGATCGTCGGGTCCGAAGTGATCATGTCTCAACTCCTCGGGTTGCCGTGGAACTCGGCCAGCCGCTCCCGGACGGCGGCCATGACCTTCTCGGTCTGCGCGCGGAGAGCGGCCAGTCCGTCGCGCTCGTCGGCCGAGCCGACGTAGGTGCCGAGGTCGGCGCGGACGCCCTGCTTCCACACGGCCGCCACCTGCTGTGTGCTGGTGATGTCCTGGTCGGGTCGCCCGTCGACGAGGACCAGGTCCGCGCGCAGTCCCGGGCGGATCCGGCCCCGGTCGCGGAGACCGAACACGTCGGCCGTGCGCGCGGTGGCCGCGGTGCGGGCCGCGGCCGGGCCGATGCCCGCGGCCACGAGGCGTTCGAGTTCGCGGTGGACGCTCGCGCCGTGGACGGTCCCGGGGTTGGGCGCGTCCGTGCCGACCAGCAGACGCACGCCGGCCTCGTGCAGCCGGCGGGCGTTGCCGGCCGGCACCGTGAAGTCCGGGAGTTCCGGGGACATCCACCGGTCCGCCTGCCGTTCGAGGACCCCCGACCAGGCCGGACCCAGGAGCCGGGCCAGCGCGGGCCGGGCGAGCAGCGGCACCCCGGGACCGTCCTCGCCGGGGAAGCCGTCGGCCACCGCCAAGGTCGTGATCACCGCGACGCCCGCCTCGGCGATGGCCTCGACCTGGCCCTCGGTGAGAGGGTCGAAGGGCACGTGGGCCAGGACGTCCACGCCTGTCGGCAGCAGGTCCACCGCACCGCGGGCCGTGGACACGTGTGCCGCCACGACCAGGCCGGCGCGGTGCGCGGCCTCGACGAGCGCGGCGATCGTCGGCACGTCCAGGGACGGCATGGGCATCGGACCGCCGCCCGTGCCGTCGTCGTACAGGACCTTCAGGTGGGTGGCTCCCTCGGCCACCCGGTCGGCGACGAACGCCGCCGCGTCCTGCGGGCCCGTCACGTAGGGGAAGGGCGCGTACATCATCGTGGGATGTCCGCCGGGAGCCGTGGCCGATGCTGGACGACCGCACGTCTGCCGCCTCCGGTCCCGCGCCCTGCGCCATCGCCACGCGCACCGTGGGCGGCGTGTGACGACCACGGTAAAAGTTGACACGATGTGAAGGTCAAGCTTGTGGACGAGCGGTTTTCGATCAGCCAGGTCGCGAAGGCCTCCGGCGTGTCCGCGCGGATGCTCCGCCACTACGACGCGATCGGACTGCTCCCGCCGGGTTCGGTGAGCAGCAACGGATACCGCTGGTACGGCCGGGCGGAACTGCTCCGGCTGCAGCGCATCATGATGCTGCGCCGCCTCGGCCTCGGGCTCGCGGAGATCGGTGAGGTGCTGCGGAGCCAGACCGTCGAGGCGGCCGCGCTGCGCGGGCACCCGGCGTAGCTGGAAGACGAGCGGCGCCACCTCGACCAGGTCATCGCCACCGTGCGGGAGACCATCGCCGACCTCGACGAGGCCCGGATTCGTGATCCCGAGCGGTTCTTCGCCGGCTTGCGGGAGGACCGGGCCGCCATGCGGCGCACCCTGCGGGCGACCTTCGGCGAGGGAACCGACGCGGCCTTCGACGCCGCCGAAGCCGCGCAGGACGGTCTCACCGCCGCGGACTACGAACACGCCGCCGCCCGGGGTGCGGCCCTGTTCCGGCGGCTCGCCCGGGTGATGCGCACCGGGGCCGCGCCGGACGAGCCCGCCGCACTCGACGCGGTCGCCGATCACTACGAGTCCGTGCGCCTGCACTGGGAACCCACGCCCCGGGCGTACGCCGCTCTGGGCGGGTTGTACGTGACCGACCCGCAACGGTCGATGGCCGAGGAGGCCGACCCGGACCTCCCGGCCTGGCTGGCCGCGGCCATCGATGCCTACGCGCGGCGCCGTCTGGGGCTGGCGGAGGGGGAAGCCGGGACCTGACGCCGGATCAAGCGTTCGGCGGCGCGACTCCGGCTTCGGCGTGCGTGGGCAGGTCCGTGAGCATCCGGGCGGCCGTGACCAGCAGCGGGAGCGCCGTCGCGGTCGGCGTGCCGTCGCCGAGCCGGATGCCCAGGTCGGCGATCGGCTTCAGGTCGAGGTGCTCCAGCACCATCCGGTGCGCCGGCTCGGCGTCGCGGTGGGCGGCCTGCCACCACGAGCGCGCGCCGGGCGCCAGTTCCTCGGCCACCAGCGCGGCCGCGCCCACCGCGAGGCCGTCCAGCAGCACCGGGGTCCGGCGGACCGCGGCCTGCGCCAGGAAACCGGTCAGCGCGGCCAGATCCGCGCCGCCCGCCGTGCGGAGCAGCGCGACCGGATCGGGCAGCACGGCGCGGGCCCGGCGCAGCGCGTCCCGGATCGCGGCGGCCTTGCGCATCCAGGCGTTGTCGTCGATGCCCGAGCCGCGGCCCACCACGGCCACCGGCTCGGCCCCGGTCAGCGCGGCGACCAGCACCGCGGCCGGCGTGCTCACCCCGACCCCGACGCTGCCCGCGACGAGCAGGTCGGTGCCCTCGTCCACCTCGGCGTCCGCGATCGCCATCCCGGCCCGCAGCGCGGCCTGCACCTCGTCTTCGGTGAGGGCGTCCTCGACGTCGATCGACCCGGAGCCGGCCCGGACCTTGAACTCGGCGACCGGCGTCTCCCCGTCGACCGAGATGTCGGCGACGCGCAGCCCGGCGCCGGCCACGGCCGCGGCGACCGCGACCGGGCCGGAGCCCTTGAGCAGGGTGCTCACCAGCTGCGCGGTGGCCTCCGGCCGGTAGGCGGAGACGCCCTTGGCGGCGATCCCGTGGTCCCCGGCGAACACGATCACGCGGGGCCGCTGGAACCGCCGCGGCGGCACCGAGCCCTGGCACGCCGCGACCCACGCGCCGAGCGCCTCCAGCTGACCCAGCGAGTCGACCGGCTTGAGCAGCTCGGCGTGCCGGCGCAGGGCCTCGGCGCGGGCGGGCTCGTCGGGCTGGGGGACGTCGGCGAACGACACGTCAGTCACGGCGCCAACTTATCGTCAGCCCGCGCGGGCGGTCAGGCGCGGATCCTCCTCGACGACGCCGAGCAGGACCGAGTCGATCTCGGTGAGCAGGTCGGCGTCGAGCTTCACGCCGGCCGCCTTGACGTTCTCGTGCACCTGCTCCGGCCGGGAGGCGCCGACGATCGCGGAGGCGACGTTCGGGTTCTGCAGCACCCACGCCACCGCCAGCTGCGCGAGCGTCAGCCCGGCCTGCGCGGCCAGTGGCTCCAGCCGGGCGACGCGCTCCAGCACCTCGTCCTGCAGGAACCGCTGCACGAACCGCGAGCCGTTCTCGTCGGTGGCGCGCGATCCGGCGGGCGGCGGCTGGCCCGGCTTGTACTTCCCGGTCAGCACCCCCTGCGCGATGGGCGACCAGACGATCTGGCTCAGCCCCTCCCGCTCGCTCGCGGGCACGACCTGGGCTTCGATGACGCGCCAGAGCATGTTGTACTGCGGCTGGTTCGACACGAACGGGATCCGCAGCTCGCGGGCCAGCGCCGCGCCGCGCGTGATCTCCTCGGCGTTCCACTCCGAGACCCCGATGTAGAGCACCTTGCCCTGGCGGACCAGATCGGCGAAGGCCGACATGGTCTCCTCCAGCGGCACGGTCGGGTCGAACCGGTGCGCCTGGTAGAGGTCGATGTGATCGGTCTGCAGGCGCTTCAGCGACGCGTGGCAGGACTCGATGATGTGCTTGCGGCCCAGGCCGCGGTCGTTCGGACCGCCGGGGCCGGTCGGCCAGAACACCTTGGTGCAGATCTCCAGGCTCTCCCGGCGCTGACCGGCCAGCCCCCGCCCGAGCACCGACTCCGCCACGGTGTTCGCGTAGACGTCGGCGGTGTCGAAGGTGGTGATCCCGGCGTCGAGCGCGGCCTTGATGCAGGCCTGGGCCTGCTCCTCGGCGATCTGGGACCCGTGGGTGAGCCAGTTCCCGTAGGCGATCTCACTGACGGACAGGCCACTGCGGCCGAGACGGCGAAACTCCATGGCCGGCAGCCTACTCGGAAATGGTTCGCCTTGCTAACGACCTGGAGTGGCTCCAGCCGGGGTCAGGAGACCTTGTCGCCCACCTTGACGCGCGGCTTCGGCATCCGGAGCTTGCGGATCTGGCTCGCCCGCACGAACGCGTACCACCCCAGCGACCGACCGCTGATGTTCTCCTTCGGGAACTTCTCGCGGGCCAGCCGGGCGATGCGGCGGCCGTTGAAGTAGCCCTCGACGGCCATCACGAGGATGGCGGCCATGCACAGCAGCGTCACGTACTGCTGGATCGCCGGGTAGGGCACCAGCAGCACGACGAACACGACGATGGCCAGCGGCATGAACGCGCCCAGGAAGTGGCGGCGCGAGTCGACCAGGTCGCGCACGTACGCCTTGACCGGGCCCTTGTCGCGCGGCAGCAGGTAGCGGTCGTCGCCGGCGGCCATCCGCTCCTGGCGCTCCCCGGCCAGGCGGCGCCGCTCTTCCTTGCTCACCGGGTTCGACTTGCGCAGCTCGCGGTTGCGCTTCATCGCCTCCCGCATGGTCCGCGGCGGCGGCGCGACCGGGCCGCGGCGCTTGCCCTCGGCCTCCTTGCGCTTCGGCGTCGGCCTGCCCTTGGCCGGGGTGTAACCCCGGGTGTGAGATTCGACGCTTTCGGCCACCTCGGCGGCCTCGCTTTCGGGGCTGTCTGCGGTGGTCGTGCTGTTACGACGGAGAAACCTCACTCGACCAGCTTATTCCAGACACCGGCGTCCGTGTTCATCCCCCTCGGGGATGTGTAACCATGGGATCAGCGCCAAGGCGGGAAACCAGCCCGGGAACAGATCGGGTGGCACTGGTGTTTCCAGTAGGGAGGAGCACCCCCCACCCGGTGCACGGCAAGACCCCGAGGGAGAGCTATGACTGCCGCTGAGCAGACCAGCACGCAGGCCGAGGCCGAGGCCACCCACGGCGTGACCTTGAGCGACGCCGCGGCGAGCAAGGCGAAGGCCCTGCTCGACCAGGAAGGCCGCGACGACATGCACCTGCGCATCGCGGTCCAGCCCGGTGGTTGCGCGGGCCTGCGCTACCAGCTGTTCTTCGACGAGCGCACGCTCGACGGCGACCTGTTCCGCGAGTTCGACGGCCTGCGCGTGGCGGTCGACCGGATGAGCGCGCCGTACGTCGAGGGCGCGGTGATCGACTTCGTCGACTCGATCGAGAAGCAGGGCTTCACCATCGAGAACCCGAACGCCACGGGCTCCTGCGCCTGCGGTGACTCGTTCCACTGAGCCATCACACGAAAGGGCGCCGGTCGAAGCTTCGACCGGCGCCCTTTTCGCGTCCGCGTAACTAATAGTCCTCCAGCCCGACTACCTGTGCGTGGCAGGCGTCGGCGACGGCCCAGTCCCGCGGCGCGGGCGGGCGGGGCGCCGAGGCGTGCGCGGCGCGCAGTTCGGCGGGGATGTCGGCGCAGTCGTCGATCAGCTCGGCGATGGTCTCCGGTTCCGTCACGGTGCTCACGCAGGCGACGCTAGGACGACCAGCGCGAGCCGGACAGGTCTACCAGCTAGTAGTGTCGGTCAGCGGGTCAGATTTAGCTCCGACGGGGTATTTCCCGTCGGTAACTTCAGTTCGAGCCAGCCAGAGGGAGCAGAGCACCGGTGGCCATCAACGCCCGCATCGCCGTTTCCGGCAGCATCGCAACCGACCATCTCATGCACTTCCCCGGCCGGTTCGCCGAGCAGCTGGTCGCCGACCAGCTGCACCGCGTCTCGCTGAGCTTCCTCGCCGACGACCTGGTCGTCCGGCGCGGCGGCATCGGCGCCAACATCGCCTTCGGCCTGGGCGTGCTCGGCGCGAGCCCGGTGCTGGTCGGCGCGGCGGGCGCGGACTTCGCCGACTACCGGTCCTGGCTGGAGCGCCACGGGGTGGACACGGCCGGCGTGCTGATCTCGGAGCTGGCCCACACCGCCCGGTTCGTGTGCACCACCGACGACGACCTCAACCAGATCGCCACCTTCTACGCCGGCGCCATGGCCGAGGCCCGCAACATCGAGCTGGGCCCGATCGCCGACCGCGTGGGCGGGATCGGGCTGATGCTGATCGGCCCGGACGACCCGGACGGCATGCTCCGGCACGCCGACGAGTGCCGCCAGCGCGGGTTCGACTTCGCGGTGGACCCCTCCCAGCAGCTGGCGCGCATGACCGGCGAGCAGGCGCGGCGGTTCGTCGCCGGGGCGAAGTACCTGTTCACCAACGACTACGAGTGGGAGCTGCTGCTCCAGAAGACGGCCTGGTCCGAGGCCGACGTGCTCGACCACGTCGGCATCCGCATCACCACCCTCGGCGAGAAGGGCGTGGAGATCGTCGGCAAGGGCGGGGTGGCGCTGGAGGTCGGCGCGGTGCCCGAGCTGACCAAGGCCGACCCGACGGGCGTCGGCGACGGCTTCCGGGCCGGATTCCTGGCCGGCCTGAACGCGGACCTGAGCCTGGAGCGTTCCGCCCAGCTCGGCTCGATGATCGCCGTGCTGGTGCTGGAGACCGTCGGCACGCAGGAGTGGACCCTCGACCGCGAGTCGGCGCTGTCCCGGATCGGCGCGGCGTTCGGCCCGGACGCGGCGGCGGAGATCGCTCCCGCGCTGCCCGCCTGACCCCCCGCACGCGGCTCGCGAAAAAACGGGCCGTGGCCGGTCATCCGGCCACGGCCCGTCACGGGGGTCAGCGCGTCAGATCCGCACCGGGTAGACCGGCTCCGGGATCTCCGGCTTGATGCGGTGCTCGATGAAGATGCCGTGCCAGATCATGAACACCAGCAGCGCCCAGATGCGCCGGCTGTGGTCCAGCGTGCCGGCCCGGTGCTCGTCGAGCAGGCGCTGCACGGCCTGCTTGTCCAGCAGCTCGTCGGTCCTGGAATCGGCGATGATGCCGCGCGCCCAGTCGTACATCTCGTCGCGCAGCCACAGCCGGATCGGCACCGGGAAGCCCAGCTTGCGGCGGTTCAGCACGTGCGCCGGGACGATGCCCTCCAGCGCGCGGCGCAGGGCGTACTTCGTGGTCTCCTTGGTGATCTTCTGGTCCAGCGGGATGCCGGCCGCGACCTTGAACACCTCGGCGTCCAGGAACGGCACCCGCAGCTCCAGCGAGTTCGCCATGGTCATCTTGTCGGCCTTGACCAGGATGTCGCCGCGCAGCCAGGTGAACAGGTCCACGTGCTGCATCCGGGCGACCGGGTCCCAGTTCGCCGACGTGCGGTAGTGCTCCGCGGTGACGTCCCGGTGCCCGACGCCCTCCTGGAACGTCTTCAGCACGCCGCGCAGCTGGTCGTCGCGGAAGATGCGGGCGTTGCCGTAGTAGCGCTCCTCCAGCGGCAGCGCGCCCCGGCGCAGCAGGTCCTTGCCGCGGGTGCCCTCCGGGATCCGCTCCGACACCTTGCCGATCACCTTGCGCAGGCCGCCGGGCACCTTCTCGAACGGCGCCAGCGACAGCGGCTCGTTGTAGATCGTGTAGCCGCCGAACAGCTCGTCCGAGCCCTCGCCGGACAGCACCGCCTTGACGTGCTTGCGCGCCTCCCGCGCGATGAACCACAGCGGCACCAGCGCCGGGTCGGCCACCGGGTCGTCGAGGTACCAGACGATGAGCGGCAGGGCCTCCATCATCTCGTCCGCCGACACCGTCCGGATGACGTGCTTCACGCCGATCGCCGCCGCCGACTCGGCCGCCACGTCGACCTCGGAGTAGCCCTCGCGCTCGAACCCGGTGGTGAACGCGATCAGGTTCGGGTTGTGCTCCTTGGCCAGCGCCGCGATCGCGGTCGAGTCGATGCCGCCGGACAGGAACGTGCCGACGGTGATGTCCGGGTCGGCGATCATGTGCTTGCCGACCGAGTCGCGCATCACGTCGCGGATGCGCTCGTGCAGGATCTTCGCCTCGGCGGCGCCGCGCACCGGCTTGGCGGTGAACTCGGGGAAGAAGTAGCGCTCGATCCTGGGCTCGCCGCCGGGGGACACGGTGAACGACGTGCCCGACTCGATGCGGCGGATGCGCGTGTGCAGGGTCTCCGGCTCCGGCACGTACTGCAGGGTCAGGTAGTGCTGCAGGGCGGTCCGGTCCAGCTGCTTGGTGATCCCCAGCACGCCGGAGAGCTCCAGCAGCGACTTCTTCTCGCTGGAGAACGCCGTGCCGCCCGGCCCGTGCGTGTAGAACAGCGGCTTGATGCCGAACGGGTCGCGTGCGCCGAAGATCACCTTTTCCTCGGCGTCCCAGATCAGGAACGCGAACATGCCCCGCAGCTTCGCCACCGCCGAGCGGCCCCAGTAGTGGTAGGCGGCGACGATCGCCTCGCCGTCGCCCTCTGTGGCGAACTTCGCACCGTGCTCTTCCGTGAGCTGTTCCCGCAGCTCACGGTAGTTGTAGATCTCGCCGTTGAAGTTCAGCGTGTACCGGTTCGGCGACTCCGGCGGGCCCCAGGTCAGGGGCTGGTGGGCGTGCTCGACGTCGATGAACGCGAGCCGGTTGAAGCCGTAGACGACCTCGGCGTCGGTCCAGGTGTCGCGCTCGTCGGGACCGCGATGACGCTGGCAGCGCATGGCTTCGCCGACCGCGTCACGCGCGTTGACCGCGTCGTTCTCAGTGGCACACACCAGTCCAAGCAGGCCGCACACGGATATTCACACCTCGAGGTCGTGGCCGGATGTCGAGCGCCCAGTATGCCCGCAGCCCCCGCCACGAACGGTCACCCCTTGGGCTGCGGATCGCGGTAGCTCGGCTAGGCTCCCGCTGGTAAGCCAGAAATCGTCAAGGAGGCCTGGGTTGAAAGGGCGCTGCGCAGTGGGCAGGGATGAGCGCACTCCGGCATCACGTTCGGCGAAAGTGGGTAAGGTCGCCGCGCTGGCCGGGCTCGTCGCGCTCCTGGCGACCGGGTGCTCCGGTGACGAGGTGCTGCGGTTCGGGTGGCCCGTCGGCGTGACCAAGGAGTCCGAGGACATGCGTGTCCTGTGGACCTGGTCCGTCATCGCCGCGCTCGTCGTCGGCGTCATCGTGTGGGGCCTGATCTTCTGGTCGGTCGCCTTCCACCGGAAGAAGAAGACCCACGGGCCGGGCGACCTGCCGCGGCAGTTCCAGTACAACGTGCCGCTCGAGCTGTTCTGCGTCGTGCTGCCGCTCGTGATGGTCTGCGTGCTGTTCTTCTTCACCGCGACCACCGAGAGCAAGGTGCTGGCCGAGGAGCCGGACCCGGACGTCACGGTCGACGTGATCGCGTTCCAGTGGAACTGGGAGTTCGACTACCCGAGCGCGCCGAAGGACGCCAACGGCCAGGTCATCAAGACCGTCGGCAGCTCGAGCGAGATCCCGATCCTGGTCCTGCCCGCCGGCAAGCGGATCCAGTACAACCTGCGGTCGGCCGACGTCATCCACTCCTTCTGGGTGCCGGAGTTCCACTTCAAGCGGGACGTGTTCCCGGACCCGGAGAAGAACAACCAGGACCCGTCGTTCCAGAACACGATCGACCGGACCGGTGCGTTCGTCGGCCGCTGCGCCGAGCTGTGCGGCACCTACCACTCGGGCATGAACTTCGAGGTCCGGGCGCTGCCCGCGGACCAGTTCGACCGGTACATCCAGCTGCGCACGCAGATCAACCCGGCCACCGGGCAGCCGAACACCACCGCCGAGGCGCTGGCCGCGCTGAACTGCGGCGAGCTGTGCGCGCCGCAGGCGACCACGACGAAGCCGTTCAACACCGACCGCACGCTGCGGACGCAGTCCGGCTGAGCCGGTTGGTTCACGTGGGTGTTGGAAGCATGAGCACAGTGAGGACAGCGTCATGAAGGTCGAAGCCCGGATTTTCGACTTGGTCACCGCTTTCGCGTTCTTCATCGCGATCGTGTACGGCGTGTGGACCGGCCTGGCCAGTGGCTACGGCGTCGAGCCGGTCGGCCTGGTAGCCCTGATCCTGACCGGCGGGCTGTCCCTCCTGGCGGGCAGCTACATGCGGTTCGTGGGCCGCCGGATCGAACCGCGCCCCGAGGACCGCGACGACGCCGAAATCAGTGATGGCGCCGGCGAGATGGGCTTCTTCAGCCCGGGCAGCTACTGGCCGGTCGGGCTGGCCGCGTCGGCCGCGTTCGTCGGTCTCGGCCTGGCGTTCTTCCACATCTGGATGCTGGTCGTCGGGGGGATCCTGATTCTGCTCACGGTGGGCGGCCTGGTGTTCGAGTACCACACGGGGCCCAACCACGAGTGATGTTTGTTCTGCGGGGGGCCCGTCCGGCGGATGCACGCCGGGCGGGCCTTTTTCGCGTGCCGGGTGCGGGCTGGGTGTTCGGGTGAGGGGCGCCCTGTTGCGGCTGGTGCGGGCTGGTTGCGTGGCTGTCGTGCCCTTTTGTGACTGGTGTGGGCTGGGTGCCTGGCTGAGGGCGGCCGTGTCTTGTTCCTGGTGAGGCTGGTGTTCGGCTGAGGGCAGCCCTCTTCGTCCGTGGTGCGGGCTGGGCGTTCGGCGGAGGGGCGCCCTTTTGTGACTGGTGCGGGCTGAGTGTCTGGCTGAGGCGGCCCTGGGCGGTCTTCCTTCGCCGAGTGGCCCTTCCACGCAGCACGAACGGTCCCTTCATGTGGTCACCGTTGGGCCGGTCGTGGGGGCGCGGTTGGTCTTCTCGTGCGGCCGCGGCTGGTCCAGCCGTGCGGTTGCCAGTGGCGCCTGCGCGAGTGGGCTTCTCGGGTCGTCGCCGTTGGTCCTTCCGTGCGGCCACCACTGGTCCAGCCGTGCGGTCGCCAGTCGCACGCACGCGAACGGTCCTCTCGTGCGGCCATCACGTGCCCAGTCGTGCGGGTGCCAGTGGTGCCTGCGCGGGTGGTTTTCTCGTGCGGTCGGGGTGGGTCCAGTCGCGCGGCTGCCGCTGGCTCAGTCGTGCGGGTGCCAGTGGTGCCTGCGCGGGTGGTTTTCTCGTGCGGTCGGGGTGGGTCCAGTCGCGCGGCTGCCGCTGGCTCAGTCGTGCGGGTGCCAGTGGTGCCTGCGCGGGTGGTTTTCTCGTGCGGTCGCGGTTGGTCCAGTCGCGCGGGTGCCAGTGGTGCCCGCGCGAGTGGTCTTCTCGTGCGGCCACCACCGGCCCAGTCGTGCGGGCGCCAGTCGCGCCTACGCGAACGGTCCTCTCGTGCGGCCGCCGTTGGTCCAGCCTCGCGGCCACCACCGGCCCCACTGCGCACCCAGGCCCGACCCAGCCGCGCACCCAACCCCCAACCGAGAAAACTCAGCGGAAAGCCGCCCACCGAGCCAGCAGCTCGGCAGCCGCACCCGAATCCACGGCCTCCGCCGCCCGGCGCAGTCCCGCCGTCAGGTCATCCTCCAGCGACTCCGTGAACCCGGCGTGCGCCGCCAGCGCGCCAGCGGCATTGAGCAGCACCGCATCCCGTACCGGGCCCGGCTTGCCCGCCACCAGCTCCCGCACGACCTCCGCGTTCACCGCCGGGTCGCCGCCCCGCAGGTCCTCCGCCGTCGCGCGTGGGATGCCCAGCGCGGCCGGGTCCAGCGACGCCGCCCGCACCGCCCCGGCCGACACCACCCACACCGAGCTGGTCGTCGTCGTGGTGAGTTCGTCCAGGCCGTCGTCTCCGCGGACCACCAGCGTCGACGTGCCCCGGCGCGCGAACACCCGCGCCAGCACCTCCGTCTTGTCCGGGAACGCGCACCCGATCAACCCGGCCGTCGGCTGGGCCGGATTCGTCAACGGGCCCAGCAGGTTGAACGCCGTGGGCACCCCCAGCTCCCGGCGCGGCGCACCCGCGTGCCGGAACCCGGGGTGGAACACCGGCGCGAAGCAGAACCCGATGCCCAGCTCCTCCACACACCGCTGCACCCCCTCGGGCGGCAGGTCGATCGCCACCCCGAGGGCCTCCAGCACGTCCGCGGTCCCGGCCTTCGACGACGCCGCCCGGTTGCCGTGCTTCACCACCGGCACCCCGGCCGCCGCCGTCACGAGCGAGGCCATCGTCGAGATGTTCACCGACCCCGACCGGTCACCACCCGTGCCCACGATGTCCACCGCGTCCCGCGAGATCCGCACCCGCCGGGCGTGCGCGAGCATCGCGTCGGCCAGACCGGTGATCTCGGCCGGCGTCTCGCCCTTCGCGCGCAGCGCGACCAGGAAGCCGCCGACCTGGGCGGGGGTGGCCTCCCCGGACATCACCTGGTCCATCGCCCACGCGGTGTCCTCCGCGGACAGATCCGCGCCGGCGATCAGCTGGTTGAGCAGCGTGGGCCAAGTCTGCGTGCCCATGGTCACCTTTCCTCCAGACCGGCGAACCGGCCTGAGTTCGTCGCGGCGCCTCAGCCCCGGACGACCGGGACCCGGCGGGCCCGGCGAGCGTCCGCGACCGTCTCCGCCGCGGTCAGCGGGTCGAGCGGATGGACCAGGACGGCGTCGGCCTGGGACCAGGTCGCCAGCCAGCGGTCGTCCTTGCGCCGGACGGCGACCACGATCGGCGGGCAGTCGTCGATCTCGTTCTTCAACTGCCGGCACAACCCGATGCCGCCGGTCGGCTGGGCCTCGCCGTCCAGGATCGCCAGATCGACCGCGCCCTCGTCCATCTCGGCCAGCACGTCGGCCACTCCGGCGGCCTCGACGTAGTCGACCCGGCCCAGATCGGTGGCGGGCCTGCGGCCGACCGCCGTGATGATCGACTCCCGCACTTCTGGTCGGTGGCTGAACACCAGGATCCGCGTGGACTGTTCGGACAAGTCGACCCTCCGGCTTCGTCGCTGTACTGGTCGTGTCGATGCTAGCCGTCCCGCCCGGTTCCACCCAGGCCCATCGGCTGTAACGCGTCCCAGCCGAGCCAGTCGCCGTCCAGCCGCTGCGCCAGACCGGCCATCCGGGCCCGTTCCTGCGCGCAGTGCAGCGCGTCGAGCTTCTGCACGCGCAGCGCGTGCACCCGGACGGGTCCCGCGCCGCCGGCTTCCGGGCGCAGCTGCCACCCGTCCTGGGCGAGCACCGACGCCGCCTCGGTGACCCGATCCGGTGGCAGAACGAGGTGATGGCGCAGAATCGCCGGTTCGTCCGCCCGCCAGCGGTGTGATCTCCGAAGCACCGACGAGTCGGCTTCGGCGACGTCGAAGGCCTCGGCCACGACGACGACACCCTCGGTGTCCACGGTGAGCTCCGGTCCGCCACGCTTTCGCAGCAGGTCACGCACCCGATCGAAGAATCCCACGCCCTGATCCTCACCCTCCGCGTTCGTCACTGTGACCAACACCCCCGGCGCGGCGTGCCGGACCCGACCAAGCAGGTCGCTTCGCAGGGAGACATAATGCGACCCGTGACAACGGCAGCTCCCACCATCAGCCAGCGGGTGCACTCGCTGAACCGGCCGAACATGGTCAGTGTCGGCACGATCGTGTGGCTCTCCAGCGAGCTCATGTTCTTCGCCGGGCTGTTCGCGATGTTCTTCACGGTCAAGGCGCAGAACGACACGGGGGTCTGGCCGCCGATCAACCCGGCGACCGACGAGCCCATCCACCTCGACATCCCGTACGCGCTGCCCTTCACCATCATCCTGGTGGCGTCGTCGTTCACCTGCCAGCTCGGCGTGTTCGCCGCCGAGCGCGGTGACGTCTACGGGCTGCGCCGCTGGTACGTCATCACCCTGATCATGGGCGCGATCTTCGTCGCCGGTCAGGCCGGTGAGTACGTCACGTTGATCCACGAGGGCGTGACCATCCCGTCCGGGGCCTACGGCACCGTGTTCTTCCTGGCGACCGGGTTCCACGGTCTGCACGTGATCGGTGGTCTCGTCGCCTTCGTCTTCCTGCTCATCCGCACGAAGCTGAGCAAGTTCACCCCCGCGCAGGCGACCTCGGCGATCGTCGTGTCCTACTACTGGCACTTCGTCGACATCGTGTGGATCGGCCTGTTCGCGGTCATCTACATCATCCCGTGACCGCGCCAGCCACCCCATGGACCGGCCTGAACTGACAGCAAGGGTTGCCGAAGAATGACCACCAGCAAGAACACCTCCAGGCGCCGGTTCGGTGCCCGCACCAAGCTGCGCCGCCGCCTCGCCGGTGCGCTCGCGCTCGGTGTGGCGCTGGTCGGCGCGGGCCTGGGCTACGCCCTCCTGGTGCCGCAGCCGCAGACGGCGCAGGCGCAGGACGACCCGGCGCAGCTGCGCCTGGGCCAGCAGGTCTACAACAACAGCTGCATCAGCTGCCACGGCTCGAACCTGCAGGGCGTGGAGGACCGCGGGCCGAGCCTGATCGGCGTCGGCGACGCGGCCGTGTACTTCCAGACCTCGTCCGGCCGCATGCCGGCGGTCCGCCAGGAGGCGCAGGCCGAGCGCAAGCCGGCCAAGCTGACCCCGGAGGAGATCGACGCGCTCGGCGCCTACATCCAGGCCAACGGCGGCGGCCCGGAGCGGCCCGCCCAGACCGGTGAGGCGCTGCGCGGCGACAACCCGGCACGCGGTGGCGAGCTGTTCCGCCTCAACTGCGCGTCGTGCCACAACTTCACCGGCCAGGGCGGCGCCCTGTCGGCAGGCAAGTTCGCGCCGGAGCTCGGCCCGGCCAACGAAGAGCAGATCTACACGGCGATGTTGACCGGTCCGCAGAACATGCCGAAGTTCTCCGACCGGCAGCTCACCCCCGAGGAGAAGCGGGACATCGTCGCCTACGTCAAGTCCGTGTCCGACGGGAACAACAACCCGGGCGGCAACGGCCTGGGCGGCCTGGGGCCGGCCTCGGAGGCGCTCGTGGCGTGGATCGTCGGCATCGGCGCCATCGTCGGCGTGACTTTGTGGATTGGATCGAGGGCATGACTAGCATGGAAGAGCACCCGGGCGCCGGGCGCGAGCCGGGGGTTCCCCAGCCTTCCGAGGCCGAACTGGCCGAGATGGACCGCGACCAGCTGGTGGAGCTGGGGACGAAGCTCGATGGCGTCGAGCTGGTCGACTACCCGGACCCGTGGCCGGTCAAGGGCACCCGCGCCGAGAAGCGCGCGGAGCGGGTCGTCGCGCTGTGGTTCACCATCGCGGCGCTGGCCGGTCTGGGCTTCCTGGTGACCATCTGCTGGCCGGAGTGGTGGGAGTACAAGGCTCCGGACACCGGCGAGTACGAGACGTACGCGCTCTACACGCCCGTGCTGGGCTTCACGCTCGGCCTGTCGATCCTCGCGCTGGGCATCGGCGTGCTGCTCTACACCAAGCGGTTCATCCCGAACGAGCTCGCGGTGCAGGAGCGGCACGACGGCGACGGCAAGGGTTCGGCCGAGATCGACCGCAAGACCATCGTCGCGCAGCTGGCCGACGCGGGTAACCGCAGCACCATCGGCCGCCGCTCCCTGGTCAAGCGCACCGCCGGCCTCGGCGCCGGTGTGATGGGCCTGGGCCTGGTCGCCCTGCCGGTCGCCTCGTTCATCAAGAACCCGTGGGCCGACCCCGATTCCCCGGACAACCTGGCCCACACGCCGTGGAAGCCGGCGCACCCGGGCGAGACCGTCTACCTGCGCCGCTACACCGGCAAGCCGCACGAGGTCGTCCTGCTGCGCCCGGAGGACCTGGACGCGGGCGGCATGGAGACCGTCTACCCGTTCCGGGAGAGCGAGCGCGGCGACCACGAGGCGCTGTCCGCGGTCTTCATGCGCACGGACACCCCGGTCATGCTGATCCGCCTGCGTCCCGAGGACGCCCAGCGGGTCGTCAAGCGCGCGGGCCAGGAGGACTTCAACTTCGGCGACTACTACGCCTACACGAAGATCTGCAGTCACGTCGGATGCCCGACCTCCCTGTACGAGCAGCGGACCAACCGGATCCTGTGCCCGTGCCACCAGTCGCAGTTCGACGCCCTGCAGTACGCCAAGCCCATCTTCGGCCCGGCGACCCGCGCGCTTGCGCAGTTGCCCATCACGGTCAACGATGAGGGGTACTTCGTGGCGCGCGGAGACTTCATCGAGCCGGTCGGCCCCGCCTATTGGGAGCGCAAGTCATGAGTTCACTCACCACGCCGACCCGGGGGTCCGGCGCCCTGGAGCGGCACGCCGGCGAGGCCGCGAACAACATGGACCAGCGGTACCGCCTGGCCAAGGGCCTGCGGCACCAGATGAACAAGGTCTTCCCGACCCACTGGTCGTTCCTGCTCGGCGAGATCGCGCTCTACAGCTTCATCGTCGTGATCATCACGGGCGTCTACCTGACCCTGTTCTTCGATCCGTCGATGACCGAGGTCGTCTACAACGGGCCGTTCAAGAACCTGCAGGGCGTCGAGATGTCCCGCGCGTTCCAGACGACCCTGGAGATCTCGTTCGAGGTCCGCGGCGGCCTGTTCGTCCGCCAGCTGCACCACTGGGCCGCGCTGGTGTTCGTCGCGGCCATGATGGTGCACATGTTCCGGATCTTCTTCACCGGAGCGTTCCGCAGGCCGCGTGAGGCCAACTGGGTCATCGGCGCGCTGCTGCTGATCCTGGGCATGTTCGAGGGCTTCTTCGGCTACTCGCTGCCGGACGACCTGCTGTCGGGTACCGGTATCCGCGCCACGATGTCGGGCATCGTGCTCTCGGTGCCGATCATGGGCACCTGGCTGCACTGGGCGTTGTTCGGCGGGGAGTTCCCCGGCGACGAGATCGTGCCGCGCTTGTACACGCTGCACATCTTGTTGATTCCGGGCATCATGCTCGCGCTGGTCGGGGTGCACCTGGCGCTGGTCTGGTACCAGAAACACACCCAGTTCCCCGGCGTGCGGCGCAAGGAGACCAACGTCGTCGGCGTCCGGATCATGCCGGTGTTCGCCGCGAAGGCCGGTGCCTTCTTCGTCATCGTCACCGGCATCCTGTCGATGATGTCGGGTCTCTTCCAGATCAACCCGATCTGGAACCTGGGCCCGTACAACCCGGGGCAGGTGTCCGCGGGCTCGCAGCCGGACTGGTACCTCGCCTGGGCCGACGGCCTGCTGCGCATCTTCCCGGCGTGGGAGCTCTACCTGGGCAACTACACGGTCCCGGCGGTGTTCTTCGCCGGTGCGCTCTGGATGCCGATCCTGTTCGCGCTGCTGATCGCCTACCCGTTCATCGAGCGGAAGCTGTCCGGCGACACCGCGCACCACAACCTCCTGCAGCGCCCGCGTGACGCACCGGTCCGCACCTCGATCGGCATGATGGCGCTGGCGTTCTTCATGGTGATCGAGCTGTCCGGGTTCAACGACATCATCGCGGACAAGTTCAACATCTCGCTGAACGCGACGACGTGGGCCGGCCGCATCGGCATCCTGGTGCTGCCGCCGCTGGCGTACTTCATCACCTACCGGATCTGCCTGGGCCTGCAGCGGTCCGACCGCGAGGTGCTGGAGCACGGCATCGAGACCGGCATCATCAAGCGCCTGCCCCATGGTGAGTTCATCGAGATCCACCAGCCGCTGGGCGGTGTGGACGACCACGGCCACGCCATCCCGCTGGAGTACCAGGGCGCGGCGGTGCCGAAGAAGATGAACAAGCTCGGCGCGGCCGGGCGCGCGGTGCCGGGCACGATGCTGGCGCCGGACCCGGTGGAGGAGACCGCGGCGCTCGACCGGGCCCGCGGCGACGGGCACGGCAACGGCCACGTCCCGGGCGAGCTGCCCGAGAAGGGCGAGGTCCCGGCGGGCTGGAAGACGCCGGACCACTAGTCCACGGTCACGAGAAGGGCCCCCGGAGCGATCCGGGGGCCCTTTCTCGTTTCGTCCGGTCAGTCGGCGTCCTCGATGCCGATCGCGAACGCGGACTCGGTGTCGGCGGTGGAGTAGGACCGGAACGCGATGTGCGTGTCGGTGTCGATCACGCCGGGCACCTTGCCGATCCGGGCCGGGATGAGGTCGGCGAGCTCCTCGTGGGCGTGCACGCGCACGATCGCGATCAGGTCGACGTCGCCGGCGCACGAGTACACCTCCGCCACGCCGTCGATGTCGGCGATCGCCTGCGCGGTCTCCGGGATGCTGTCCGCCACGGCATGGATCAGCACGATCGCGGTGATCACTCGCGTCCTCCTCGCATGAATTGGGTAGCGCGGCGATCGTAGCTCCCCGCGTCCCTACCCGGCCTGCTCGAGCGACACGGCGGTGGCGACCTGCTCCAGCCAGCCGCGCCACGGGCCGGCGCCGTGCGCGGGCTCCGACCACGGCACGGCGGTGCGCACCAGCCGCACACCGGGCCGGGTGAGCCAGCGCAGCAGGATCGAGGTCTCCTCGGGCGGCGCCCCGTAGAGGGGCCCGGGGCCCGGCTCGACCGTCTCCGCCGACGCCACCAGCTGCTCGACCACCGGCATCGGCGGCACACCCCGGCGGGCCACTCCGGCGGAGGCCAGCCTGCCGTGCCGGATCACCGCGAACTCCCACCCGCGGTTGCCGTCCGGGGCCGCGGCGACCAGTTCCGGGATGGCGGCCAGCGACGACAGCCGGTGGGCCCGGTCGACGGCGCGCACCAGCACGGCGAGCTCGTCCCGCCGCCGCGCGGCCTGCTCGAAGTGCTCGGCCCCGGCCAGCTCGTCCAGCTGGCGCCGAGCCGAGTCCAGGGGCCGGGTGCCGCGGCCGGCGACCAGGTCGGCGATCGCGTGCACGCCGGGGGAGTACTCCTCGACGCTCTGCCGTCCGGCGCACGGCGCCCCGCACCGGCCGAGCTCGGCGGCCGCGCACGGCCGGCCGGACGGCGAGTGCGCGGAGATCCGCTGGGTGCACGTGCGCAGACCGACGGCGCCGGCCAGGGCGTCCGCCGCGATCTTGGCCGTGACCTGTGAGGAGAACGGCCCGAGTGCGCCGTCCTTGGGCAGCCGCACCACGGACAGGCGCGGGAAGGCCTCGTCGGTCAGCACGATCCACCACGACTTGCGCGGGTTCTTCGACCGCCGGTTGTAGGCGGGCCGGTGCGCGGCGATCAGCCGCAGCTCCCGGACCTGGGCCTCCAGGGCGTGGCTGCACTCGATGCCGTCCACCCGCCCGGCGAGGGCGACCATCTCGCGGATCCGGCCGCGGCTGTCCGAACCGGTGAAGTACTGGCGCACGCGGCGCCGCAGGTTGCTCGCCGTGCCGACGTAGAGAACCTCGTCGCCCGGGCCGCGGAAGAGGTAGACGCCCGGGCGTTCCGGCAGGTGGGCAGCCAGGCCGCGCTTGCGCCGCTGGGCCGGCGTCACCTCGGGCAGGTAGTCGAGCAGCTCCTCCAGGGACTGCACGCCGACGTTGCCGACGCGCTCCAGCAGCGCGTGCAGCACGTGGACGGTGGCGCGGGCGTCCTCCAGCGCGCGGTGGTTCGGCGTCACCGGCGAGCCGAACAGGGCCGCCAGCGCGGACAGCCGGAAGCTGGGACTGTCCTGCCGGGTCAGCACGCGGCGCGCCAGCCGGACCGTGCACACCACGGCCGGCCTGGGCCACGCGTAGCCGTGGTGCAGGCAGGCCGCGCGCATGAACGACGTGTCGAACGGCGCGTTGTGCGCGACCAGCACGGCGCCGCTGGCGAACTCCAGGAACGCGGGCAGCACGCGGTCGATCTTCGGCGCGTCGTGCAGCATCGCCGAGGTGATGCCGGTCAGCGCGACGATCTGCGGCGGGATCGGCATCCCCGGGTCGACGAGGGTGGCGAACTCACCCAGCACCTCGCCGCCGCGGACCTTGACCGCGCCGATCTCGGTGATGCCGTGCGGGCCCGGCTTGGTCCCGGTGGTCTCCAGGTCGAACACCACGAAGGTGGTGTCCCGCAACGGCGTGCCGAGTTCGTCGAAGGTCAGTTGCGCGCGGTCCGCCAGGTGCATGATCGGCACCCTAGGGAGGGGGACCGACAATCCCGGATCACGGCACGACCGGTGATCGTTACCGAAGCGGACTACCCTGGATGGATGTTTCCCTCAGTGCACGCCGAAGAGCCCGAAGACCCCGGTCTCCGGGCCGCCGCGGCGAGCCCGCGCCCGGAGCCGGACGCCAGGTCCGTGAGCTGGCGCGATCTGCCCGAGCCGGTGCGCGGCCGGCTCGCCGAGCTGGCCGCCGAGGCACTGGGGAAGATCCCGCGCATCGACATCCCGCAGCAGCTGCGCCCGGTCGCGAAGTTCGCGCCGGCGAAGCGGGCCAAGCTGGGTGGTGCGGCGCTCCTCACAACGCTGGAGGACTCGACGGCGTTCCGCACCGCCGTCCTGGAGTGGGTGCGTGAGTACCGGCCGGACGCGCTCGACCCGAACGACCCCGATCCGGTGGCCGCCGCGGTGGCGGCCGTCCTGCTGGGCGAGGCCAGCGCGGCCACCCGGGTGCGGCTGGTGGTCAAGAACGCGGCGGAGACGGCGCTGCGCGCCGAGCGCGACGCCGCGGTGGCGCGCAGCCAGCGGCTGGAGGCGGAGCTGGCGCGGGTGCGGGAGGAGCTGACGCAGGCGCTGGAGGCTGTCGAGCGGGCCCGCCAGGAGCGCGAGGAGGAGCTGACCAAGCTCCGCAACCGCCTGCGGGAGCAGGGCACGCAGCTGCGGCAGGCCAAGGACGCCGCTGAGGAGGCGCGTGAGCTGCTGGCGCAGGCCGACGTGCGGCGGGAGCAGGAGGTGGCCGCGGTGACCGCTCAGCTGGAGCGTGAGCGCCAGCGGGCGGCCGCCGAGCGGGCCCGGGCCGAGCGGGCGGCGGCGGACGCGGAGATCGCCCGCCAGTCCGCGAAGGAGGCCCGGGAAGCCGACGAGGTGCGGTTGTCGCTGCTCGTGGACACGCTGCAGGGCGCGGTGTCCGGGTTGCGGCGGGAGCTGTCGCTGGACACCAGCTCGCGGCGGCCCGCGGACACGGTGCCGGGGGCGTCGTCGGGGACCGGGGCCGGGCGTCAGGTGCGGGATCCGGCGGTGCTGGACCGGCTGCTCGCGCTGCCCAGCGTCCACCTGATCGTCGACGGCTACAACGTGACCAAGACCGGTTATCCGGAGCTGGCGCTGGCCGACCAGCGCAACCGGCTGGTCCAGCAGCTCGGGGCGCTGGCGGCGCGGACCGGCGCGGAGATCACGGTGGTGTTCGACGGCGCCGAGGTGATGTCGGTGCCGACCGTGAGCGCCCGCGGGGTGCGCGTGCTGTTCTCCGACCCGGGCGTGATCGCGGACGACGTGATCCGGTCGCTCGTGGCGGCCGAGCCCCAGGGGCGGCCGCTGGTGGTGGCCTCGACGGACCGCGCGGTGGCCGACTCGGTGCGGCGATCGGGGGCGCACCCGGTGGCTTCGGCGGTGCTGCTGGCTCGTCTGGGACGGGTCTGAGGAATTTTTTCAGCGGAGTTTCCGCTGGTCAGCGGTTTGCTGGTGCACCGTTGGTCCATTCGTTCGATACGCGCGCCCGAAATTGTCGGTGGTCACTCGTACCGTGCACCTCAGTAGGAACCGAGGAGGCACACCATGAACGACAACACCGTGATCATCGAGTGCAACCGGTGCACGCTGCGGGGCCGCGCCTGCGGTGACTGCGTGCTGAGCGCCGTGGTCGACGCACCCCCGGTGGTCGAACTCGACAGCGAGGAGCTGGCCGCGGTCGAGCTGCTGGCGGACGCCGGCCTGGTACCCCCGCCCCGGACGATCTCCCGCGGGCGCCGCCCGCACGTACGGCTACCGGAGCGCCGCGCCGGCTGACGGTCACCCGCGCACGGAGCTGCGGCGAAGCCACTCGCGGCGCAGGTTTGCCGACGGGCCGCGCGATTCCGAGGGGCCGCAGGCGAGCGGACGCCCGGCGCCGGAGGGCGGTGCCGGGCCGAGCCGGGGGGCGACGTGCCGGGCCGAGCCGGGGGCCGGCGTGCCGGGCCGAGCCGGGGGCCGGCGTGCCGGGCCGAGCCGGGGGCCGGCGTGTCGGCGGCCTGCTCGGCCCGGCAC